>NZ_LWBK01000048.1:0-37710 GCF_001614195.1 Bacillus sp. VT 712
CGTCTATGCGCACTTCTTTTCGGACGTACTGACCCAGGTACAGCAGCTTTCCCTCAACTAAATCACCTTTTTAAAAAATCGAACCCGCACCAAGGGATCAGTCTGCCCAAAAACAGGTGAATCCCCATTTTTTAAGCATCAACCAGACTCCTTCACCTATTCATCCATTTGAAATTCACGAAAATTTAAACCATCGTGATCAAAAGTTGAAAAACGAAATGATTTTAGTTAGCTATGAATAATTCAGGTTTCTTGTTGTCTCTTCGTTTAATAAGTAGCGCGAGATGAAACTATCGCATTATCTAAAATCGTATTATAATAGGATATGGTTAAAGGAGGAAAAAATTATGAAGCCTTATATAAAAATAGCTTTGCTTACTATGAGCTTGATTTTGTTTTTAACAGCGCCAATAAAAAGTCTTGCAGACGCAGCTGTAGGTGACGTCATTGTTACTTTAGGAGAAGATTTAACAATTGCGCAAAAAGAAAAAGTATTAAAAGACCTTGAAGCACCAGATAATGCGCAAACCATTACTGTGTCTAACGCAGAAGAACATGAGTATTTAGGTGACTTTATTCCAAAAGCAACCATCGGCTCTAGAGCGATTTCATCTTCAAGCATTACGCTTACTGCAAAAGATTCAGGCTTAAGCGTAGCCACCCAAAACATTACATCCATTACGGATGATATGTACCTAAACGCGTTAATGACTGCAGGTGTAAAAGACGCTGATATTAAAATTACTGCACCTTTTGAAGTATCAGGTACTGCCGCATTAACCGGAATTATGAAAGCCTATGAAGTACAAACAAATAAAAAAATACCTGAAGAGGTTAAAAAAGCGGCCAATGAAGAGATGGTTCAAACAGCTGAACTTGGTGAAAAAGTAGGAAAAGAAAAAGCAGCTGAATTTATGGCAACAATAAAAGAAGAAATTGCCAAAGAAAATCCACAAACAAAAGATGATTTGCGTGCTTTAATCGAGCGTGTAGCCAATGATTTAGGCATTAGCCTAACAGACTCTGAGCTGAACACACTCGTTGACTTTTTCAATCGTTTAAAAGACTTAGATATTGATTGGAATCAAGTTAAAGATCAATTATCAGCTACTAAAGAGAAAGTCACAACATTTTTGCAGTCTGAAGAAGGACAGTCATTCCTTGATAAACTAAAAAACTTCTTTATTAGTATCATTGATGCTATTAAAGCTTTATTCTCATAAAAAAACGGTTGCCTCTAAGGCAACCGTTTTTTTACTTTTTTAACGCAACGTTATACTTTAAATCATTTTTAATAATATCTTCATATGTTTCACGTTGTACAACTAACTGAGCATCTCCATCTTCAACAAACACGACCGCTGGTTTAGGCAAACGGTTATACTGACTCGCCATTGAATAACCATATGCACCTGTACAGAACATCGCTAGAATATCACCTGGACGTGCTGTTGGCAACGACAAGTCCCACATTAGCATGTCTCCAGATTCACAGCATTTCCCAGCAATCGATACAAGTTCATCTTTCACATCATTCATTCGATTCGCAAGAGCAGCTTCATACTTTGCTTGATATAATGCAGGACGGATATTATCATTCATCCCCCCATCAATTGCAACATATTCACGAATATTCGGGACATGTTTGCGTGAACCAACAGAGTAAAGTGTTGTACCTGCATCTCCTACGAGTGAACGGCCAGGTTCAATCCAAATTTCAGGAATTGGAACATCTAGTTGAGCTGATTGCTTTTTAACTTCTTCAATAATCACTTCTACATATTCGGAAACAGGAATAGGCTGATCTTCCTCTGTGTAGCGAATTCCGAACCCTCCCCCAAGATTAAGTACTTCCGGTACATAGCCAATTGTTTCCTTCCACTCTTTCATTTTTGAAAAAAGCTTCTGAGTCGCCATGACAAATCCTGTTGTTTCAAAGATTTGTGAACCAATATGGCAGTGAATTCCTAACAGGTTAATTCCACTGGTTTCCATCACAGCTTTAATTGCTTCATCAGCTTGACCATTTTGCAAATCAAAACCAAACTTTGAATCTTCTTGTCCTGTGAGAATGTAGTCATGAGTATGAGCTTCAATACCTGGTGTTAAGCGCAATAATACAGGCATCGTTTTGCGATACTGTTCTGTTAGTTCTTGTAACAGCGCAATCTCATAAAAGTTATCTACAACAATGCACCCAATATCTTCTTTAATAGCCATCTCTAACTCAGCTCGGCTTTTATTGTTTCCATGAAAATGAATCCGTTCTTTAGGAAAATTAGCCGCCAGCGCCGTATAAAGCTCTCCTCCAGATACAACATCTAAGGACAGGCCTTCTTGGTCTACCACTTGTACCATCGCAACGGTCGAGAAGGCTTTACTTGCATATGCTACCTGTGCTTTTATATTGTGTTTTTCAAACGTTTCTTTAAACCCTCTAGCACGTTGACGAATTAAAGCGACATCATATACGTAAAGAGGCGTTCCAAACTCTTTACCAAGCTTAACCGCGTCTACACCACCGATTTCAAGATGACCTTGTTCATTAATGCGACTTGTACCATGTAAAAACATCCTTCTACCCCGTTCCTTTATATATTGTAAAAAAGACAGCTGACAGCATAAAGAGCTGCTAACTGTCTAAAAATTTATTATTTTACATAATTAAAACAAATCTATCACATTTTTTTACAGGTTTCAACTACATATTGCTAAATAAACAAGAGATGGCTACCAGATTTACGAATCTGCTGGCTGACGATCTTTATCTTGTGGGTGTACAATGCTAGGTCTGGATTTCGCAGACGGTACCGCTGGGCGAATAATAATCTGAAGCAGCGCTTTAGGATTAAATGGCATAAACGGCCATAGATAAGGCGTGTTCAACGACTTTAAGCTCACGAGATAGATTAAATACAGCGTAGACATAATAACAAATCCAGGCGTGTGAAAAGCAGCTACACCTATTAAGAGCATTAAACGAATTATTTTATTCGCAATGGCCAATTCATAACTTGGAGTAGCAAATGTACCAATTGCTGCTACCGCTACGTATAAGATTACCTCAGGTACAAAAAGTCCTACATCAATGGCAATCTGCCCAATGAGAACAGCGGCGATTAAGCCCATGGCGGTAGCTAGAGCAGTTGGTGTATGAATGGCGGCCATCCTTAAGAATTCGATGCCTAAGTCAGCTAAGAAGATTTGAATAACAGTTGGAATATTCGTTTGCTCATTGGGTCCTATAAACTGAAGTGCCGGCGGCAAAAGCTGTGGTTCTAGAACAAATAATAGCCATAGTGGTAATAAAAATACAGATGCTAAAATCCCTAATAACCTTACCCACCTAATAAACGTCCCAACAGCAGGAGATTGCCTATATTCTTCTGCATGTTGTAAATGATGAAAAAACGTAGTTGGCGTAATAATGACACTTGGTGATGTATCTGTAATTAAAATAACGTGCCCTTCTAATAAATGCGTAGCAGCTGTATCTGGTCTTTCCGTATAGCGAACCATAGGAAACGGATTAAAACCTTGTTTGACCATATACTCTTCTAGCGATTTATCTGCCATCGGTAGACCGTCTACTTTGATAGAAGTAAGCTCTTTTTTTATAATTTCCACAAGTCCAGGATCTGCAATTTCATCTATGTACCCAATTGCTACGTCCAGTTTGGAACGTTCACCTACTTTAAAGATTTCAAAGCGTAGTCTTCCATCTCGAATTCGACGACGAGTTAGTGCTGTATTGATAATAATATTTTCTGTATATCCATCGCGCGCACCGCGAATAACTCTTTCTGTATCTGGTTCTTCTGGCGAACGCCCTGGATACATCCTTACATCAACTTCAAAGCCTACTTCTTCTCCATCAATAAGTACAAAAATGAGACCTGATAAAATGGTATCCATTCCTTCATCCAGTGTTCTTAGAGGCTTAACCTGTTGATGAATTAAACGGTTTTCAATAATATCTTTTAATTTTGCCTGCTCAACTTCATTATCATTAATTTGAACAAGTACTTTGGTAATTTCAATGATAAATGCACTATCACATAGGCCTGTTACGTAGTATACATGCACTTCTCGACCTAGGATAAGAAGTTTACGAACACCTACATCAAAGCTTGTAATCATACTAGCGTTTTCTTTGTACCATTCATCATTTTGTTGAATCTTTGGGAAAATCTTTGTTTTATTTTCCACTTTGTTGCTCACGGAAGCCACTCCTTTCTAAAATCAGTTGTACAGCTTGCTCTGTAATTGGACAACCAGCTTTTACATCATCCATGCGTGCCATTTTACCAATGTCTCCAATTCCGACAACCAGCGGAACATCGAGCTCATCTAAACAGTACACCGTGTCACCATTTATTCGCCCAACCTCCAACTCTTGAATACCACTTTTATCCACACCATAATGCGTTAGTTCACCAAAGCGGTCGATTGTAACATCTACTTTGGACCATTCACTTTGATGAGTTCTAGAAGCTACCGCAATAACACCTAATACATCCATTTGTTTATTTGTCGCTACATACTTAAGCGCTTGTTCTCCAGCACCTTCGCCAACAAAGCCGCTGTCATCGAACATAACAAATACAGGATCATACGGTGCTTCTAAAATCATGCCAACAATTTCTTTACCCGTTAGAGTCGTTGGATTTCCGTAGGACTTTGAAATACATCTGCCGCCCACTTTTTTCGCAATGTACTCAATGTTTTTTCGTGCGTATTCATCTCCATCTGTAATTAAAATAACTTGCCTTTTTTTCATATCACACCTCTTATCCTTTTGGTTTAAAGATTAGCGCGATGATAAAAGCAAATAAAATAGCTGCTGAAATACCTGCCGACGTTAGCTCAAACATACCGATACCAATTCCAATAAACCCATGTTCATCTGCTTGATGCATAGCTCCGTGTAATAGCGAGTGTCCAAAGCTTGTAATTGGAACTGTGGCGCCTGCTCCAGCAAATTCGATAAATTTATCATAAATCCCAAATCCATCTAAGATTGCTCCAATTACTACAAAGGAACTCATAACGTGAGCAGGGGTAAGCTTGGCAAAATCAAGCAACAGCTGACCGATTACACAGATTGCTCCTCCTACCACAAAAGCAATAACATAATCCACAATTACCCCTCCTCAACATGTTCCATTACAACACCGTGTGCAATGGTTGGTATTGATTCTTTTTGCTGCGTCATCGTTGGGCTAAGCAGTGCTCCCGTTGCAACAACAAAGATTCGTTTTAAGTTTCCTGACTTTAATTCATTAAGCAGATGTCCATATGTGACAACAGCAGAGCAACCGCATCCACTTCCACCAGCAAATACGTTTTGGTTCGGCCGATAAACCATCAAGCCGCAATCATTATGATTCTCTGAAACGTCATACCCTTCATCTTTTAATAACTGTTTCAAAATTGGGCTACCGACGCCTGATAAATCTCCAGTAACGATCAAATCGTAGTGATCCGGAGAAATCTGTAAATCTTCAAAATGTTTTTGAATCGTATCCGCAGCCGCTGGAGCCATAGCTGAACCCATATCAAAAGGGTTTTTAATTCCATAATCCATTACTCGTCCTACAGTAGCAGAGGTCAAGCGAACAGGACTCTTTTGTCTAGAAACAAGTGCACTTCCTGCTCCCGTAATTGTTGCAGTTGCAGTGTCTGGTTTTTGCCCTCCGTATTCAGTCGGGTACCGAAACTGCCTCTCTGCCGTTGCATTATGGCTGCTGGCAGACGCTATAATACGGTTGGCGAACCCTGCATCTACAAGCGCAGCTCCCGTTGCTAACGTTTCCATTGAAGTAGAGCAAGCTCCAAACATACAAAGAAAAGGAATTTGGTGATCTCTTGCGACAAAATTGGCCGTTACGTTTTGATTTAAAAGATCACCAGCTAAAAATAAATCTACGTCTTCATACGATAAATTCATCTTCCCCAAACATGAGTCGATGGATTCGCGCATAAGCTTACGCTCAGCTAACTCCCAATTTGCTTCTTCACAGTGCAGATCTTTATGCGTGATATCAAAGGTACTTCCTAATGGACCGTCAGCTTCTTTGGGTCCAACAGCTGTACCAGCTGCGTTAATATAAACAAGATTTTCATATACCCATGTTTGTTTTCCAGCCTTTCTCATTTACTTTCTCTCCTCTATCTAAAAAAATGTTTTAAATATATATCGAATCATTCCGACGATATAAGCAGCCACAACACCAAAAACGATGACGTTTCCAGCTAGCTTAAACATATTTGTTGCAACTCCTAAAACAAGCCCTTCACTTCTATGTTCTAGGGCTGCACTTGTCATTGAATTCGCAAACCCAGTAATCGGTACGGCAGATCCGGCACCTGCAAATTGACCGATTCGATCGTATACACCGATACCTGTTAAGATTGCTGAAATTAAAACAAGCGTTGCGGCTGTTGGATTTCCTGCTGTTTTTGTCGTGAAATCAAAAAATGTGATATAAAAGTTTTGTATAGCTTGCCCAAACCCACATATCAACCCTCCAACGATAAAAGCTTTGAGACAATTCAACACATAAGGAGGATTTGGTTGAAATGATTTTATATTCTCTTGATAGTTATCTTTTAGCTTTTGATTACCTGCCACTTATTATCCACTCCTTTTTATTGATTAACAAAATAAACCCAGTGAAAAAGCGATCCAAAAACCTTCCCCAGTACAATGGCCATTAGTAATAGAATAAGCTTTCCATCCATTCCTATTCTTTTTGTTAAGATAGGCAATACATTCAGCATCTCAGTTAGAGCAGCTGCTAGCATGCCAAAGAAAATTCCACTCGCTAACCCGATAATGCCAATAAACAGTGAAGGAACGCTCCATGTATACTGATGTAAACTACACCAACCACCAGCTACTGCTCCCCCAACAACAGCCCACTCATAAAATTGAATATATTTCATTGTTTTCGTAAGCTGCATCAACCTTGGAATAATGCCTAGCACTGTTAAAAAAGCCACAAATCCTCCACCTACAGCTAGCCCACTAGCAAACCCTACAATTATCGTAAATACGATGTTAGCGATCATCTAAATTCTTCATACTTTCTTTGTTCTCATGCATAATGACATACTGATCTAAATCCTGTTGATAATTGAACATTTCAACTTCTAAAGGGCTAGGTTCTTCATTAATTCGCTTGCGAAACACGTGGTTAAAAAAGAGAATCATGCCTAAACCAAGGCCAAATGAATAGGGGATTTGAATGACTAAAGGCTGCTTATCCTTTATTCCTGTGAGCATATAAAACAGTTTTTGATGCACTTGCTGCATGCTAACATCTTCATGAAAATTCATGACGGCCATGGCCGCACCAATAAACAATAGAAACCAGACAGCTATAAATGCGATAAAAGACGATTGTTTTTTTTTATAAACAACTTCAACAATCGTTTGAGCAGGACCAATTGTTTGAACATCAAGGTGAGGACAAGCCTTCTTTATTAATGCAATTACTTTCATTAAATCAATGATGATAATGTTACGATCACTCTTTTTCACCTTATACACGCTGAGCTGAGCAAGTTCTTTCTCAATTGATTCTTCACTTATCAAGAGAGCTAGCTGTCCAAGGTTGACCACTGCATTTGGTTCGACCTGCACACGATGTCTCATTTTGATATATAAAGTATTATCCATTTACATCACACCTACAATTCGTTATCCTCCTTGTACGTGTAGTATGTATTCACTTAAATTTTCTAATTCAAAGTTTCACAACAGACCATTAATTACCAAAAAAAAGAGCAGCAGGTTATAGATAACCTGCCGCTCTTTATTCATTCATTTGACTCTTCATTTGCTTTAAAATTTTCTTTTCAAGCCTTGATACCTGCACCTGAGAAATCCCCAATCGAGACGCAACCTCTGATTGAGTTTGATCTTTGTAATAACGCAAATATACAATGAGCTTTTCACGTTCCTCTAACTCTTCAATAGCTTCTTTTAATGCAATTTTATCAAACCATTTTGCTTCACTATGGTCAGCAATTTGATCAAGAAGCGTAATTGGGTCACCATCGTTTTCATAAACGGTTTCATGTATAGAAGACGGTGCTCGATTTGCTTCTTGCGCCATAACCACTTCTTCAGGTGTAAAATCCAAGTGTTCAGCAACCTCTGCCACAGTGGGAACCCGTCCAAGCATTTTTGATAATTCATCTTTGGCTTTTCGGATTTTATTGCTCATTTCTTTTAATGAACGGCTTACTTTCACCGTTCCATCGTCTCGAATAAAACGTTGTATTTCACCAATAATCATTGGAACTGCATAGGTTGAAAATTTCACATCATAGGATAAATCGAACTTGTCGACTGACTTGAGCAAGCCAATACAGCCAATCTGAAACAAATCATCAGGCTCATATCCTCGATTAATAAATCGCTGTACAACTGACCAAACCAACCTCATATTTTTCTGAACGATTGTATCCCTAGCATTCTGATCACCTTGTTGACTGCGCTTGATGAGGTCTTTCACTTCATGATCTTTTAAATACGGCTCATTTTTTTCCTTTTTGACCTCCACATCCATCGGCAAGTCTCCTTAATTACATAGCGCTTTACTATTTGTTAATTGTTTTTTTAAGTAGACAGTTGTTCCCGCTAAAGGCGCAGATACGACGTTAATTTCATCCATGAAGTTCTCCATGATTGTAAAACCCATGCCAGAACGCTCAAGTTCAGGTTTTGTTGTGTAAAGAGGCTGCGTAGCTTCATTAACATCATCAATTCCCACACCGTCGTCCTTAATAATAAGTTCAACCATTCCATTATCATGAAGCGTAACGTCAATGTGTACAATACCTTCTGCGTTATTGTTATAACCATGAATAATGGCGTTCGTTACGGCTTCTGACACAACTGTTTTAATTTCCGTTAACTCATCCATTGTAGGGTCAAGCTGCGTGATAAAAGCAGCCACCGTAACCCGTGCAAATGATTCATTTTGACTAAGAGCTGAGAATTGAAGGTGCATTTCGTTTTTCATCATGCCACCCCCAACTTCTGCAGCGCGTTTTGTTCACTTGGCTCAAAGCGAATAATTTTAAATAACCCAGACATATTGAAGAGGCGTTCAACCGGTGGAGAGATTGCACATACAACCATTTCTCCTCCGTTGTTTCGAACCTGCTTGTACCTTCCTAAAATAACCCCGAGACCTGAGCTATCCATAAACGTTAATTTCTCAAGGTTTAAAATTAAGTGCTGAATCGCATTTTGTTCTAACTCTTGTGTAATGCGGGTTCTTAAATGCTCTGCAGCATGATGATCTAACTCTCCACCCAATCGCACTAACAGCACATCCTGTTTTAATTCAAGTTCTATAGAAAGACTCACTATACAAACCTCCTAATCAGTCGTATAGTCAATCTTTCGCTATAGCGAAGACGTATTCCTTCTGAGTGACAAAACTAGTAGCATTTCGTCAATGTTAGTCGTTTTTTTTTAAGATGTTTGTGAAAATAGTGAAAATGTACGCTTAAATAGCTGCCAATACGAGGCAATTTCAACGTCTTCTTCCGCAACAAGTGGAGATTTGCTCATAACTTTACCATCTTTCTTGATGGTAATAGTGCCGATTTCATCACCTTTTTTTACAGGGGCATTCAAATTTTCATCAAGTTTGACTTCTGTCTTCATGTCCTTAGCTGTTGTTCCTTTTTTCGCAAGAACAGATAACGGCTCTGATGTTACGGCATTTACGTACTTTTGCTCTCCTTTATTAACTTCTACCTTTTTAATTGGTGCGTCCTTTTTATATAAAGGAGTTGTTGTATACTGACTAAATGCATAATCTAACATTTTTGTTACTTCATTATTTCGCTCTTTAGGCGTATTCGCTCCAAATACAACTGCAATGACACGCATATTTCCCTTTTTAGCAGTAGCCGTTAAGCAGTATTTGGCTTGCCCTGTGAACCCTGTTTTCAAACCGTCAACACCCGGATAGAATTTCACCAAGCGATTTGTGTTAACGAGCCAGAATTTCTTATCAGTATCTTCCCTTAAGTAATCTTCATATTTACTTGTATAATTAATAATATCTTCATATTTCAATAGTTCTTTTCCCATCATTGCCATGTCATGGGCAGTACTATAATGATCGTCAACAGGCAGTCCTGTTGGGTTTTGAAACTTTGTATGTTTTAAGCCAATTTCTTTAGCTTTCTTGTTCATCATTTCAACAAACTTATCCTCTGAACCAGCTAAGTGCTCAGCCATCGCCATTGATGCATCATTTCCAGATCCAATTGCAATTCCCTTTAATAATTCATTAACGGTCATCTCTTCACCAGGCTCTAAGAAGATTTGTGAACCTCCCATAGAAGCTGCATATTCACTTGCTCTAACTTTATCTTTGAACGTAATTTCACCTTTATCAAGCGCTTCCATAATTAAAATCATTGTCATAATTTTAGTCATGCTTGCAGGTGGGAGGGGTTGATCACTATTTTTTTCATATAAAACCTTCCCTGTATCTCGTTCAATTAAAATTGCCGATTTAGCTTGTGCCGCTAACTCCGTAGACTTTTTTTCACTCGCTAAAACAGGCTGTGTCATAAGTGAGAATAAAAAGATGACAACGAGTAGTTTCATAATATTACACTTCATCTACACAAACCTCCATTCTTTATACAAACCTATTTTTTCCACCGTTGTAAGACTTTATACTCCGCTCCAAAATAAAAAAGCACTGAGAGTTACCTCAATGCTTTTTCAATCATTTATTTAGGAATTGTATCGTATACAAGTGGAGGTGCCTCGACCGCTTCTTCACTTAGCTTGATGCTTTCATAAATTCTTTCTTTTACTTTGGCAATATCTTCTGTGTTGCTATGAATCGTTACAAGTGATTCTCCAGCCTTCACGTAGTCTCCGATTTTCTTTTGAAGAACCAGTCCTACTGCCAAATCGATTTCCGATTCTTTTGTTGCTCTACCAGCGCCTAGCCACATGGCAGCTGTCCCAATAGAATCAGCAATAATTTCCGATACATAGCCATCCGTTTTTGCTTCAACTTCCACGATATGTTTCGCCTGTGGTAATTTTGTTGGATCATCTACAAGAGAGCCGTCTCCACCTTGTGACTCTAAAAAAACTTTAAACGCTTCAAGCGCTTTTCCATTAGCTATTACTTCTTCTAGTTTTTGGCGTGCTTCTGTTAGCGATTCTGCTTTTTCAGCTAATAGTACCATGTAACTTCCTAATGTTAAACACAGCTCTTCTAAATCTTTTGGTCCTTTTCCTTGTAGAGTATCGATTGCTTCTTTTACTTCAAGTGCATTTCCAATTGCATAGCCAAGCGGTTGGCTCATATCTGAAATGACAGCCATTGTATTACGCCCTACGTTATTACCGATATTCACCATCGCTTGAGCCAATTCTTTTGCTTCATCCAAGCTCTTCATAAAAGCACCAGCACCTGTTTTTACATCCAACACGATTGCATCTGCCCCCGCAGCAATTTTCTTACTCATAATTGAACTTGCGATAAGAGGAATGCTGTTAACGGTTGCAGTTACATCACGAAGCGCGTACAGCTTCTTGTCAGCTGGCGTTAAATTTCCTGTTTGACCAACTACAGCCACTTTGTTTTTATTAACCAAATCAATAAATTCTTGCTTACTAATTTCTACATCAAAGCCTGAGATAGCTTCTAGCTTATCAATTGTCCCACCTGTATGTCCTAAGCCACGTCCCGACATTTTCGCTACCGGTACACCTACAGCTGCCACTAAAGGCGCCAGAACAAGAGTTGTTGTATCTCCTACTCCCCCTGTACTATGTTTATCAACTTTAATACCTTCAATTGCTGATAAATCAATGACATCACCGGAGTCCACCATTGACATTGTTAAATCTGCACGCTCTTGCTCTGTCATCCCATTAAAGAAAATAGCCATAGAAAGAGCACTCATTTGATAATCGGGAATGTCTCCATCTGTAAAACCTTTAACGATAAACTGAATCTCTTCTCTTGTAAGTTCTTTGCGATCACGCTTTTTTTCAATTAAATCTACCATTCTCATGTTCGTAAGTCCCCTTTAAAATAGGTTTTTGAAAACGGATTCACCATTAGTTAAAAAGCAGCTGTCACATGATATGTAACAGCTACTCCCTTTTTATGAGTGTTGTGGAATTTGTTTTACAACTTCTTTTACTAGTGCTAGGAACTGTTTTTTTACTTTTTCTGTTGTTTCAATTACTTCATCATGGTGAAGGGGCTGATCTAAAATTCCTGCAGCCATATTTGAAATACATGAAATACCTAGGACGCGCAAGCCTGCATGACGAGCAACAATTACTTCCGGCACAGTTGACATCCCCACTGCGTCTCCGCCTACAACGCGTAGCATACGAACTTCAGCTGGCGTTTCGTACGTAGGACCAGTATTTCCTACATATACACCCTCTTGAACAGCAATATTTAGCTCACTAGCTACGTCTTTTGCTAATGCACGTAGCTTTGGACAATAGGCTGTTGACATATCTGGAAAACGAACGCCTAGTTCACTGTCATTTGGTCCAATTAAAGGATTTGTTCCAAAGTTGTTAATATGATCTGAGATAAGCATTAAGTCTCCAGGATTATAGGATTCATTTATGCCTCCCGCTGCGTTCGTCACAATAATTGTTTCAATTCCAAGCTCTTTCATAACGCGCACTGGAAATGTTACTTTTTCTAAAGAGTATCCTTCGTAAAAGTGAAAGCGCCCTTGCATTGCAATGACAGGTACATCTTGAATTGTACCAATTACAAGCTGACCCGCATGACCTTCAACTGTTGATACCGGAAACTCGGGAATATCATTATATGGAATTTTTACAGCGTCCTGAACCTCATCAGCTAATACGCCTAAACCTGATCCTAAAATCAATCCAATTGTTGGTTGAATTGTCGTTTTACCTTGAATATATGTTGCTGCTGTATGAATTACATCTCGCTTCATCTTTTTCCCCACTCTCTTAATTTAGTTCACGTAAAAAACTTTTTCCAAACTGTGGCATCTTCACACCAAAGTTCTCAGCTACCGTCGCTCCAATGTCAGCAAACGTTGAGCGCACGTCAATCTCTTTACCAATTTTCATACTTGGGCTATAGGCTAACATTGGAACATATTCACGCGTATGATCTGTACCATGATGAACTGGGTCATTTCCGTGGTCTGCTGTAATGATTAATAAATCATCATCGTTTAATAACGGGAATACCTCTGCTAAACGATCATCAAATTCTTCAAGAGCTTTTCCATATCCTTCTGGATCACGACGATGACCAAACAACGCATCAAAATCAACTAAGTTTAAGAAACTTAATCCGTTAAAGTCCATTTTTAATGTGTCGATTAGCTTATCCATTCCATCCATGTTTGACTTTGTACGAAGTGATTTTGTCACACCTTCACCATCATAGATATCAGAGATTTTCCCAATAGCAATAACATCAAAATTGCTATCTTTTAATTCGTTCATGACTGTGCGTCCAAACGGCTTTAGTGCATAATCATGTCGATTTGCTGTACGTGTAAAGTTCCCCGCCTCTCCAAGGAATGGACGAGCAATAATACGCCCAATCATATATGGGTCGTCTAGCGTAATTTTGCGAGCATACTCACAGATTTCATATAGTTCTTCAAGCGGCACCACTTCTTCATGAGCTGCAATCTGTAGCACTGAATCTGCTGAAGTATAGACAATTAACGCACCTGTTTTCACATGCTCTTCTCCAAGCTCATCTAAAATTTCTGTTCCTGACGCAGGCTTGTTACCAATAATTTTACGTCCTGTCTTATCCTCTAGCTTTTTAATAAGCTCATCTGGAAATCCATCTGGAAACACGTTAAATGGTGTATCGATATTAAGCCCCATAATCTCCCAATGACCCGTCATTGTATCTTTACCCGCTGAAGCTTCCTGCATCTTTGTGTAAACTGCTAACGGCTGTTCTGCTTTTTCAATTCCTTTAATTGGACGGATATTACTTAGGCCAAGCTTGCTCATGTTCGGCATATCCAAGCCGTTACAATGCTCTGCAATATGCCCTAGTGTATCTGCTCCCAAGTCATTGTACTTTTCCGCGTCTGGTGATTCACCAATTCCTACAGAGTCCATCACAACTAGAAATACGCGTTTGTATGTAGATGATAACATCTTCATTCCTCCATCTTTGTTGTAAAATTCACTTCACTCATGAAGCTATAATAAACAATACTGTAATCGTATAGTTTCCAATATATTATAAAATTCCCTTTAAGGAAAAGTTTAACCATAATCTTTATTGGTCAGAAGTCTGACCTCCATAGTATAAAAGGTTTTTTCTTATTTGTACATAGAAAATGAAAGTGTTTTCATTTAAAGAACGACATTGCTATAAAACAATGCCGTTAACCTTTTACCTTTAAGCACGCGGATGGAATTGATTATAGACATCTTTCAAGCGTGTTTTTGTTACGTGCGTATAAATTTGAGTCGTCGAAATATCTGCATGCCCCAACATTTCCTGAACTGCTCGTAGATCCGCCCCATTTTCAAGCAAGTGTGTAGCAAAAGAATGTCGCAAAGTATGAGGCGTTAATTCCTTTTCAATACGCGCATCTTTCGCTAATCCTTTTAAAATCTTCCAGAACCCCTGCCTTGTTAGTCGCTTCCCGTGATGATTCACAAACAAAGCGTGTTCTCCTTGCTGCTTTTTCGTTAAAATTGGACGAGCTTGTGCCAGGTATGCTTCGATTGCTTCCGTTGCCATTCGCCCAAGTGGAACAATTCGCTCCTTACTACCTTTTCCAAAGCAACGAACAAAGCCCATTGTTAAATGTGCATCTTCTATGTTTAAATTCACAAGCTCTGACACACGCATTCCCGTTGCGTAGAGAAGCTCAAGCATCGCTTTATCTCGCAATCCAAATGGCGTAGACGTATCAAAGACTGACAGAAGTGCTTCTACTTCCTCTGCATTTAATACTTTCGGTAGTTTTCGTTCAAGCTGCGGTGTTTCAATATGAACGGATGGATCTTGTTCAGTCACTTTCTCGCGAAGTAAAAATTGGTGAAACGAACGAATCGATGCGATATGTCTAGCAATTGTTTTGGATGATTTTTGCTGATCTGTTAAATGCTTAAGAAAACTCACAATATGTGCTCTTGTCACAGCATTTAGATGATTTAACTGCTCAACATGTTCTAAATACTGACTATATTTCTTTAAATCCCGCTCATACGAATCGATTGTGTTTTTAGCTAAACCTCTTTCTACTATTAAATAGTGAATAAAATCTTGAACTTGATCCTTCAATTGCCTCTACTCCCCGTTTTGATAAAACATAAATAATCTTTCAATCCACGTTTGATCTTCATATACGTTCATTTGCATTACTTTCACTGCGGAGCCGCTCGGCTCATCATAACGTTTATAATCTTGATATTCTCCTGACACCCATACCATACCAAAATAAAACAATAGTGTGCAGCCTGTAAATAAAATAAACACCTTACAGCTATTATATACTAGCTCAACCCATGATTTCATTAGACATATCCTCCAATTTTCAACACTATTAAAAGATATGCCAATCTGGACATGTTTTATACCTACTTTACCTTGCCTAATTCAACGCTAACTTATGTTAATAACTTACAAATATGTTAAAATACATTTATATTGCTGAAGGAGGTGAAAAAGCTGACTACCACTATGCTATTACTGATTGCTTTAATATCAACCGGAATATGGTATGAAGTATCTCGCGAAACGATGAAATCCTCTAAAGAAATAAATAACTACAAGCTTATTACGCTACTATCTGCGGGTACTCTACTAGCAATACCATTAACGATTTCACTTTTTTACAATCTTCCATTCCATTAACTCCGTATGACTAAGCTACGCGTTCGTAAATACAGCGCCGAGCTTAGTCATTTTCATAAAAAAACAAAAACCTTCTCCCAAAAGGAAAAGGCTTATTTCACTCGTCTTTGTTTTCATCTTCGCCTTGACAACGATGACAAATGCCATGAAACGTCAAGCGATGATCTTTAATTTTAAAGCGCCACTGCTTTTCAACAATCTCTTCTACATCTTCAAGCAAGTCTTCTTGAATTTCGTCCACTGATCCACATTCGATACAAACTAAGTGGTGATGAAAGTGTGCAGCTCCTTCTTGACGAAGGTCATAGCGAGACACGCCATCACCAAAGTTTATCTTATCAACAATTTTTAATTCTGTTAGTAATTCTAAAGTTCGATAAACAGTTGCTAAACCAATTTCCGGAGACTTTTCCTTGACGAGGAGATACACATCTTCGGCACTCAAATGATCCTCTTCGTGTTCAAGGAGTACTCTTACAGTCGCCTCACGTTGAGGTGTCAATTTGTAGCTTGCTGAGTGCAACTGTTGCTTTATTCGCTCAACTCGATTTTCCATAACATTCCCTCCCTCGCCATTCACTCATTTATTATATCAAATGTCGAAGGGGTGTCAAAATAAAATTATTATAACGTAAATAAAAGAATGTTTTTAAAATAAGAATAACTATTATTTATTCACTAAGCTCATCATTGTTTTCATTAATGTAGGAGAAACATAGCCTTCAATTAAGGATGCACATGCAATTAAAACAAATACTCCTACTAAAATACCGCTGTAACGAAAGAACGAAGCAGCAACCTGTTCCTTTGCTCCCTTAAAGAACTGCTGACGAATAAGCTTTAACGAAAACGCCACGGAAGCTGTTGTTAAGATTAAAAACGCAGGTATTAAGAAAATGTTTTGTGGCATTACCGACACAAAAGATAACGCAAAGCCGGAAAGTCCCATGCGATTTACTAAAAAGCCAACCGTAAATCCGATCACCATTCCTTTAATAAAAAGTAAGATTAACACGACTGGTAAGCCAATGATAGCTATACCCAAAATCCAAATAAGCCCGAGGTATTTTACGTTATGAAAGAAGCTTTGCTGAAACATTTCGGTACTCGTGGCCACTTCTCCAGTTTTAACAAGGCCAAAGAAACGGTTTAGGTAAAAATAAAGATCGTCTTTTTGATCGACTGTTAAGCTATTTACCACGATAGCTCCAAAGATAATCCCCATTAAAAACAGCACCGTGACAAATAGATAAATTGAACTGTTATCGCGCAAGTGCTGTGTATAAGCACGCTTAATCCACATTTTTCTCATCGTCTTCCCCCTATCAATCACTCGATAGAGTATATGATAGATTCAGCGTAACTATGACAGAGATTATTCTACTTTTTATAGTAGAAACGAATGGTAGTTACTCACCTAGCGCACTTCTAAGCTGTAAATATTGAACTGCGTACGCTGTTTTTGCATCGTAAATTTCATTTGTTTGAATCATTTGAAGCGCTTCTTCAATGCTTGTTTCTATCACTTCAACAAACTCATCCTCATCCAGGCTTGCTTTTGTTTCCATAACCTCTAGCTTCTCGGCTGTATAGAGATGTACAAGCTCATCTGCAAATCCCGGTGACGTATAGAAGGAAATAATATGTTTCAGTTCTTTACATGTATAACCCGTTTCTTCTTCTAGCTCACGTTTAGCTGTGACGATGGGCTCTTCACCTTTTTCAAGTTTACCTGCTGGAATCTCGACTAGGACTCGATCCATTGCTTTGCGATATTGTTTGACCATTACTAGCTTATGGTCAGCCGTTAATGCAATAACAGCAACTGCTCCAGGATGCTTAATAACTTCTCTCGTACTCGTTTTCCCATTTGGAAGCTGTACTTCTTCCACTTGTAAATCAATGACTCTTCCTTTAAAAATCTCTTTTTTCGCAAGCGTCTTTTCAATTAAATGATCCATTTTATCCACCTCGTTCTAAATTTAAACCCTTTACATATATTCTATCATACGACTTTTAGGAGGTAGAAGAAATGAAAGTTTATGTAGAGGGTAAACAAGTGATTTTAGTAGGAAAAGCATGGGAAATCCGCCAAAAGCTAAAAGAATATGGTACGCATTTTCAATATGTTCACGAATGGGTTTCTACTATTTCAAACGAACCTAAAAAGATAATAAAAAGTTAGAGTTTGGGACATAACAAAATGATTGCTTCTAAGAGACGAACACTAGCTGTTCCAATCTTTTTGGTTTGTCTGAACACGTTCGTTCCATTGCGCTACGGCCACTCGCTTTCCGCGGGGAGGAACCTGAGCTTCCTCGCTGCGCTGCGGGATCTCAGTTTTCCCTCTCTTTCCCGCAGGAGTCGAGTGTCCTACGCTCCATTCCACCCTGTTTCCAACATTGTTTTCACAATCAACAAAAAACCTGAACGATTAAAAGTGAGAAACTCTCAATCGTTCAGGTTTATCATTAGCTGAATTACTTATGTCCCAGCCTCTTTTCTGTGCCTCTTTGAGTCAATTAGTTGAGTTTATAAAATTATCCAGGCTACAATATAATAGATAAAACGTATTCCAAAGGAGTGGATAGGATGAAAAAGAGGCAGCTAGGTTCCTCCAATCTATTGGTTAGTGAAGTTAGCTTGGGGTGTATGTCGCTAGGAACGGATGTTAAAAGTGCTCAGCGAATTATAGATGAAGCGGTTGATCTTGGTATCAATTATTTTGACACCGCTGATTTATATGACTTCGGTCTCAATGAAGAGATTGTTGGTCAAGCGCTAAAACCAAAGAGACAAGATATCATTTTGGCTACAAAAGTAGGAAACCGCTGGAATGACGTTGAGGACGGTTGGCGTTGGGACCCATCGAAAGCATACATAAAGGATGCCGTAAAGGAAAGCTTACACCGATTAAAAACCGATTATATTGATTTATATCAACTGCACGGAGGCACAATTGAAGACAACATTGACGAAACAATCGAAGCGTTCGAAGAGCTAAAAAAAGAAGGACTCATTCGTGAATATGGGATTTCGTCTATACGCCCAAACGTTATTCGTGAATTCGTAAAAAAATCTTCAATCGTTAGCGTAATGATGCAGTATAGCCTATTAGACCGTCGACCTGAAGAAAGCGTGCTTCCTCTTTTAAACGAATATAACATCAGCGTGGTTGCAAGAGGTCCCGTCGCAAAAGGTTTGCTAACAAATCGCGCTCAAGAAAAGCTTGCTACAAACGAAGCAGGTTATTTAACTTATACGAAAAAAGATTTGGAACAGCTTATACCTGCTCTACAGGGCGTTGATTCAGACTTAAATCACGCAGCGTTAAACTACTGCCTTTATCATCCTGTTGTTGCATCAGTAGTAGCAGGAGCAAGTAGTCCAGCTCAGCTTCGAGAAAATGTACAAGCTGTTGAAAAGCTCCCTTTAAGTGAACTACACTATGAAAAGCTTCAATCATTAACTAAAGCAAATAAATACGAAGCACACCGCTAAATAAAAGAGTTTGGGACATAACAAAATGATTGCTTCTAAGAGACGAACAATAGCTGTTCCCATCTCTTTAGTTTGTCTGAACACGTTCGTTCCATTGCGCTACGGCCACTCGCTTTCCGCGGGGAGGAACCTGAGCTTCCTCGCTGCGCTGCGGGATCTCCGTTTTCCCTCTCTTTCCCGCAGGAGTCGAGTGTCCTACGCTCCATTCCACCCTGTTTCCAACATTGTTTTCACAATCAACCAAAAAACCTGAACGATTAAAAGTGAGAAACTCTCAATCGTTCAGGTTTATCATTGGCTGAATTACTTATGTCCCAGCCTCTTTTATTTAAATTCATTCCATTTTAAATCACTTTCATTAAATAGTTCTTCAAATGATTTATTTTTTTCTTTTTCCTTTCGAGCGCGCTCTTTCTCTTTTTGCTCTTCCTCAATTCTCTGCTCTTCACGCTTCGCGAGCGCATGTTTCTTTGCTTGAAGCTGCTTTACTAAATCGCTATTCAATTGATCTTTTAAACTAATTTGATTTTCTTGTTTCTTTTGACTGTTCTTTTGCCTGTGTTTTGCCATCATTGTTCACCCACTGCAATTAAATTATGATAGACATTTTACCATAAGCAAATATCTACAACAATTAATTAGAACGCATCCAGCTTTACATTTTCGTCTATTACTAGACCTGGAGCGGTTGATTGAATAATATCATCGACCGTATATCCTGATGCTACTTCAATTAGCTTTAGCCCGGTATCAGTTACATCAATAACAGCACGATCTGTAATAATGCGGTTTACAACACCTTGACCTGTTAAAGGGAGCGTGCATTCTTTTAAAATCTTTGGTTCACCTTTTCTTGTCACATGTTCCATGATAACGATAATGCGCTGAGCTCCGTGGACAAGGTCCATAGCTCCACCCATACCTTTAATCATCTTTCCTGGAATCATCCAGTTTGCTAAATCACCGGTCTCCGAAACTTCCATACCACCTAAAATCGCTATGTTAATATGGCCACCACGAATCATTCCAAACGACTCAGCGCTATCGAAATACGCTGCTCCATCGATAGCTGTTACGGTTTCTTTACCGGCATTAATTAAATCTGGATCGACGTCTCCTTCTTTTGGATAAGGTCCAATACCTAACAATCCATTTTCCGACTGAAGTACCACCGTTTTATTGTCTGAAATATAATTTGCAACAAGTGTTGGAATACCAATACCTAAGTTTACATAAAAGCCATCCTGAATTTCTTTTTCTGCTCGCTTTGCAATTCGCTCTCTTACATTTACACCATTTTCAATCATCATAACCGCTCCTCTCGTTATTTTTGAACCGTTAAGCGTTCAATACGTTTTTGCTGCTCGCCAACAATTAAAGACTGAACATAAACACTCGGTGTATGAATCATATTTGGATTTAATTTACCTGTTTCGTGAAGCTCTTCTACTTCAGCAATTGTCACTTTACCTGCAGCTGCAATCATCGGACTAAAATTGCGAGCTGTTTTATTGTATATAAGGTTTCCCATGTAATCAGCTTTCCAAGCTCTTACTAAGCTGACATCTGCCACCAATGCTTCTTCTAATAAATACTCTTTGCCGTCAAATGTTCTTGTTTCTTTTCCCATCGCAATTGGTGTGCCAACTCCTGCTGGTGTATAAAAAGCTGGAATCCCTGCTCCGCCAGCACGAATCTTTTCTGCAAGCGTCCCTTGTGGTAAAAGCTCTACGTCAATCTCTCCTGATAGAACTTGACGCTCAAATTCTTTATTTTCACCGACATAGGAACCTATCATCTTTTTAATTTGCTTATTTTTTAATAATAATCCTAGTCCCCACTCATCAACTCCACAGTTATTGGAGATAACCGTTAAGTCTTTTACTCCCGTTTCGACTAACGCTAAAATGAGATTTTCCGGAATACCACAAAGACCAAATCCTCCAACCATAATTGTTGAACCATCTTTTACTGGCTTAACTGCTTCAATAAATGATGTATGTACCGGTTTCATACATAACCCACCCCTTTGATTTTTTGAAAACGCTTACTATTTTATTATAGAATATTTAGAACTTTTTTAAAATATATAACTAGCAATTATAAGTAATTATTTTTTCGTTCGAAAAAGTTATAGGTGTTTTGCTATACTATATGCCTACTTTTTAAGAACGTTCACTTCATTTGAGAATATATGGCATAAAAAAAAACCATGAATGCTAAAATAGCTTCATGGTTTTTTCAATATTATGGACGTTCTACTAATGTAGCAACCCCTTGTCCGCCACCAATGCATAACGTTGCAAGACCTAGCTTCGCTTCACGTTTTTGCATTTCATGAATAAGAGAAACTAACACGCGAGTTCCACTAGCTCCTATTGGATGACCTAGTGCGATTGCTCCACCATTAACATTTAATGTTTCTTGGTTAAATTTAAGCTCACGATCAACAGCAATTGACTGTGCTGCAAAAGCTTCGTTTGCTTCTACTAATTCAACATCTTCTAAAGATACCGCTGCCTTTTCCAATGCTTTTTTTACAGCGCTTACTGGGCCGATTCCCATAATGCTTGGGTCAACACCAGCACTTGCATTGGATTTAATTGTTACTAAAGGTGTTAAGCCTAGTTCGTCTGCTTTTTGACGGCTCATCACAACAACCGCTGCCGCACCATCATTAATACCAGAAGCATTTCCAGCTGTTACAGAACCATCCTTTTTAAATGCAGGACGTAACTTACCTAAGCTTTCTGCTGTTGTACCAGCACGTGGAAACTCATCGCGATCAAAAATGGTTACTTGACCTTTGCGTCCTGGTACTTCTACCGGAACAATCTCATCTTGGAATCGTCCTGATTCGATTGCAGCCTCTGCTTTTTGCTGACTAGCAGCAGCAAAAGAGTCTTGTTCTTCACGCGTAATGCTATATTTATCACATAAATTTTCAGCTGTAATTCCCATATGATAATCGTTAAAAGCACACCATAGTCCATCTTGAATCATACTATCAACGACTTTTTGATCTCCCATTTTGAATCCATTGCGAGCATTCTTTAATAAATATGGCGCTTGGCTCATATTTTCCATTCCACCCGCTACGATAACTTCAGCATCACCAGCAAGGATTGCTTGAGTTGCAAGATGAACTGCCTTTAGTCCTGATCCACACACTTTATTGATTGTTAATGAAGAAACTGTTTCTGGTAAACCCGCTGCGAGAGCTGCTTGTCTAGCCGGGTTTTGACCTAATCCTGCTTGCAAGACGTTCCCCATAATTACTTCATCTACATCATTTGCTGCGATTCCTACTTTATTTAGTGCTTCTTTAATGACTACTCCACCTAAAGTTGGTGCAGAAACATTTTGTAAGCTTCCCCCAAAGCTGCCGATTGCCGTTCTAACAGCGCTTACAATGACCACTTCTGTTTGACTCATGTCGTTAACCTCTCCCTACTGTTTGATTACTGTCACATATATGCTTATTCGACAACCAACTTAATTTTCCTATTGTAATTTCGTTTATTTTGTAAAAATTTATAATTTTTATTGAATTTAAACTTCTATCCTTTAAAATAGGTAATTGAAAGCGTTATCAAAAAGGAGGAAAATTATGTCGTTACCTTCTAAAGCAACCATCATTGAAGTAGGTCCTCGAGATGGACTACAAAATGAAAAAAAATTTGTACCAACACATGTGAAAATCCAGTTTATTTCTTTATTAAAAGAAGCTGGCCTATCAGAGATTGAATTAACTTCTTTTGTCTCACCAAAATGGGTGCCTCAAATGAAGGATGCACAGCAAGTTATTCAAGCATTCTCATTACAGCAACCTACTAATAACCGCCATATTGTTCTCGTTCCAAATGAGCAAGGCCTGACTAAAGCACTTGAAGAAAATTGTCAATCTGTTGCTTTATTTATCGGCGTCAGCAACTCGTTTAACCAGCATAATATTAACAAAACAACCGCTGAAGCTCTTCACCAACAGCTACCTCTTATGGAGAAGCTTAAAGAACGTAATGCCTACGTTCGCACATGCATATCAACTTCATTTTACTGTCCATACGAAGGGAAAATTAATCCAGACAAAACCGTAGAGCTTTGCGCACACTTTGTAGAAGCGGGCGTAAGCGAGCTCAGCATTGCAGATACAATCGGGATGGCTAACCCAAAAGACGTTTTTACTCTCTTTTCAGCATTGAAACGCGCATTTCCTACAGTCCTACTAAACGCACACTTTCACGACACAAGAGGAGTAGCTATGGCTAATATTTATGCTTGCCTTCAAGCTGGGGTTACCCGCTTTGACTCTTCAGCTGGCGGGATTGGTGGATGCCCTTTCGCTAAAGGGGCAACTGGTAATATTGCAACAGAAGACTTAATTTTTATGTTAGATGAAATGGGTGTTCAAACAAATGTGAATCGCGAAAAAATTCTGGAAGCTGTTTCCTATATTGAACCCTACCTTTCACATCCAGTTTCAAGTAAGCAATACCGTCTCTATCAATTAGCTAAACGATAAGAAAGTAAAAAAGCACGGTAGAATCTACCGCGCTTTTGCTGATTGGTCAATAAATAACATTCTTGGATTTAAAATTTGCGCTGGACTTTTTAGCATGAATGTTCCAGCAGCGTCACTATAATCAATTGTCATGTTATCATCCATAAACACTTGTTTTGTTTTCTCAATAAGAATGTCACCACCGTTTGTCGAAACAACAACGTCATCAAATTCTTTATCAGCAACAATCCAAAGTGATGTAACGCCGCTTACAACACAGCCACAGCCGTCCGTATCATATTTCAATTTTAAAAATAGAGATGAGCTTTGATCATATTTTTCAGCAACTTTTTCAAGAGCACGATTGGTAAATACAATGTTCATTCTATCGCTCCTTTTAAATAAATGTATAAACGATGCGAACATGTTTATATAATGAAGTATAATATACAATGCTCACTCCATAAACTATTACGCTCATTAGTATAGACAATGGATGAGCGCTTATCATACATAAGGAGGAATTAACTTGCCAAAAGTTCAAATCAAGGTAATGGATAACGGATCATTTCGAGTGACTGGTGATGTTGAATTAATTGATGCTGAAGGTAATAAGTATGAAACGAAACCCACGTTTTCACTATGTCGATGTGGCATGTCACAAAAGATGCCCTTTTGTGACGGAAATCATAAAGGTAAATTTGAGTCTTGCGTGCGTGCTAAAGCCGTATTAGACGAGTAATCTTTAAGCGGTTCAATTATTAATAACTCCTCTGTATCTGGACTAGCTGCAGATTTAGGTCGATCCGGATATAACGCTGCAAAAGGGGCAATTACAAATCTTACTCGAACAATGGCTATCGGTTATGCACGGGACGGTATTCCCGTTAATGTTATTGCACCAGGAACAATTGAATCCCCCTTCTTGACGGACTATCAGGATCAGAAGAAGGAAAAAAGTTTAGAAAAGCCTACGAATGGGTTGATTCAATGGGACGTCTAGGAAAACCAGAAGAGGTAGCAGGCGCTGTACTTTTCTTGGCATCTGATGACAGTTCATATGTAACGGGAGATTGCATTACGGTTGATGGAGGTCACATGGCATACACACGGCCTGGTAAAATGCTTTATGACCCATCCTACAATAAGCTCGTGCCCATTGAGGGCACTGAGCTTATTTTTTGTAAAACGCATTTCCTGCTAGTTTTTCAACTAACCATGGAGCAACCTGATAAATTGTAGAGCCAATGCCCATCCACTTTGGCAAGTTAATCTCTCGCTTGTTGGTCCCGATAGATTCAACGACTTTTCTAGCAACATCTACTGGGTCAAGCATCATATTTTTCATGCTCTTTTCGTAAGAACCTGTTTGATCGGCAATGGTAAAAAAGTTGGTTTGAATTGGACCTGGATTAACTGCAGTCACTCGCACGTTAGTCCTAGCAATTTCTAGGCGTAATCCATTTGTAAACCCTAATACGGCATGCTTTGAAGCAGCATACCCACTGGATTTAGGCGTAGCTAGCTTACCTGCTTGAGAAGCAATATTAATAATATGACCTTCATTTCTTTCTAACATAGCTGGTAATACTGATTTCGTACACGCAATTAATCCCAGGACGTTTACTTGAAACATGGACAAAATCGTATCCATTGAAGCTTCCGTTACTTCCTCAAATACCCCAAAACCAGCATTGTTAATTAGCACATCAATTTTATAAACATCTTCAAGAATTTGATTCATGACCGTTTGAACGTCACTTAGATTAGCAACGTCTAATCGATATGTACGGCAAGTAACTCCATACTTCTCACTGATTTGTTCTGATACTTCTTGAAGGCGGATTTCATTTCTAGCAACAAGGATTGGATTAGCACCTCTTTTAGCTACTTCATAGCTAATCATTTTTCCTAATCCACCGGATGCACCCGTAATTAAAATATGCTTTCCTTTAAGATTATTCATTCTTACACCTCAATTATACAAACTCAGTGCTTTTAATCTTATCTTTCTACACTTAAAAAAACAAGATTAATGAGTGTGATAAATAAAACGATCACTTTCATATTGACAACTAATTTGGCGGAGGCTTTCAAGGTAGTCTAATTGCCCTACCGTTTCAGACATCGTCAACCCTAATTCTTTTTCATACACGGATGGAAACAGGAATTTACAAACATCAAATGCAGACATCGGCTTGTTCTTTAAAAGTTGATATACTTTTTCAGCACGCTCTCTTTGCTTAGTTAGTCGTTCTGATACAAGTTTACTCACTTCTTTCACTTCATCTCCATGGCCTGTGTAGATACATGAAATAGGTAATTCAGAAAGACGACGAAGAGATGTATTATACTGAAGCATTGACTTTTTTCGTTTCTCACCTTCATGATACGGAGGCTCAATAAGCGGGTTAGATGAAATATGTTTAAGTAATACGTCTCCACCAATTAAGGTTTCGCTTTGCTGGTGATATAAGGCAATATGACTTTGAGCATGTCCAGGCACTTCAATAATACCCCAATCTTCCAAGCCTTTTATTACACTACCTTCTTGAACTTGATTGTTTAGTGATCTTTCACAAGAATATTTCATTGAATGACGTAATCCTTTTAGATATTTTCGAAATCGTTCATCTACGCCTAACTGCGTAAAGAACTCTGTGAAAAATCGGTCATACTGGTCAAAGAAATTCGGATCTTTCGAAATCCACGGCTCGTTTCTCCAATGTCCGATTACCGGTGTATCTGGTGAAAAATAATCAAGCATACCTACATGGTCCGGATGATGGTGTGTCAGTAACACTTGATCGATATCCTCTACATGTAAGCCAATTTCATTTAGCTGTTTCGTAAAAGAATTCCAAGCCTCTTCTGTCTTCACCCCTGCATCAATTAAAGTAATGGACTCTCCTTTTAGTACATATACATTTACATCTCCAACTGCAAACGGTGTTGGCAATGTGAATTTGTGAATTTGTTCCTTCATAACGTTGTCCCCTTCTAAGTAATGACGTTTTCTTTAAGTGTACACGATTCCAATATACATTCATACAATATGCTTTCTTTTCTGAAAATTAGATTGACAGCTATCATTTTCTCAGTGCATAATTACAACAATATGCTTATAAAATCCACTCACAGAAGACAGCTTATATGTATTAAATACAACGACTTCATACAGAACAAAAAGTATTTTCATTCATTAACAGGTATATATAAAAAGGAGGTTCATCCCTTGATGAAACAACCATTAAATATTGCTTTTATCGGCGCTGGATCAATGGCCGAAGCCATGATTTCAGGGCTAATTAGTACAAACAAATTTAAGCCCGGACAAATTCACGTTACAAATTACAGCAACGACGCACGACTTCATGAATTACGTAATCAATATAAAATTAATATTACTCGAAACATTCCTTTAATCATTCAAAAAAGCGACGTAATTGTACTAGCAGTCAAACCAAAAGACGTTGTGGAAAGCATTGAAAACATTAAGCCTTATATCCATAAGAGCCACCTTATCATTTCCGTCCTTGCAGGAGTTTCAACAAGTAGCATCTTATCTTTATTTCAACACAAAGTACCTGTTGTTCGAGCAATGCCAAATACTTCCGCTTCAATCGGTTTATCTGCAACGGCCATTTCCAAAGGGGAGCATGCTAACGACGAGCATATAAAATTAGCTGAAACTCTCTTCCATACAGTTGGAACGGTTACAGTTGTTCCCGAAGCACAACTTCATGCTGTTACAGGCTTATCAGGTAGTGGACCCGCATATGTTTATTATTTGGTAGAAGCGATGCAAAAAGCTGCTCTACATCAAGGCCTTGAGTCAGACGTAGCGACAGACTTAATTACACAAACACTAATTGGTGCAGCTCAGATGCTCAGAACATCACCAAAAAGTCCTACCACGTTACGAAAAGAAGTTACCAGTCCAGGAGGAACGACAGAAGCAGGGCTAGAACAACTGACTGACTACGAATTTCAAGAAGCGCTTATCCAATGTATTGACAAAGCTACACTTCGCTCAAAAGAATTAGGTGAAGCTATTGATGAAAAAATGATGAGCAGTCGTACATCACGTTAAGAGTTTGGGACATAACAAAATGATTGCTTCTAAAAGACGAACACTAGCTGTTCCCATCTCTTTCCCGCAGGAGTCGAGTATCCTACGCTCCATTCCATCCTGTTTCCAACATTGTTTTCACAATCAACCAAAAAACCTGAACGATTAAAAGTTATGAACTCTCAATCGTTCAGGTATAGTAGAGGCTGAACTACTTATGTCTCAGTCTCTTTTACTAACTCTCCATGAAACAGTAAAGCATATAAAGTGAAATTTACTAAACCTCAGTGCTATAATGCATTTTGTTAGCAACTCGAAATAATGGAGGGATATGAAAGTGACTGCTGAATTGTTTACACCTTATCAAGTGAAAGATGTAAAGTTGAAAAATAGAATTGTAATGTCGCCCATGTGCATGTATTCATGTGAAGAGGAAGATGGCATTGTAACAGATTGGCATCTGGCTCACTATACATCACGTGCTGTTGGCCAAGTTGGCTTAATCATGATTGAAGCGACTGCGGTAACACCTGAAGGACGTATTACATCACGTGATTTAGGGATTTGGAATGACGAACATGTTGAAGGGTTACAAAAGCTTGTTAATCAAGTGAAAGCACACGGTAGTAAAACCGCTATTCAACTTGCACACGCAGGCCGTAAAGCGACGGTAGATGGAACGATTTACGCTCCTTCTGCTATTGCATTTGATGATGAAAGTAAAACACCTGCTGAAATGACAAAAGAAGATATTGAGAGAACAATTGAAGCCTTTAAAGAAGGTGCAAAACGCTCAAAACAAGCTGGTTTTGATATTATTGAAATTCACGGAGCACATGGATATTTAATTCACCAATTCTTATCTCCATTAAGCAATAAGCGCACGGATGAATACGGTGGGTCTGCTGAAAACCGCTATCGCTTCTTACAACAAACGATTAACAGTGTAAAAGAGGTATGGGACGGTCCTTTATTTGTTCGTGTTTCTGCAACTGACTACGCTGAAGGCGGATTAACTATCGATGACCATGTTACATTCGCTAAATGGATGAAAGAACAAGGTGTTGACCTAATCGATGTAAGCTCAGGGGCACTTGTGCATGCTAAAATTAACGTCTACCCTGGCTATCAGGTACCGTTTGCAGAAAAAATCAAGCACGAAGCAAACATTGATACAGGGGCTGTTGGTTTAATTACGAGCGGTCTTCAAGCGGAAGAGATTCTTCAAAGTAAACGTGCTGACCTCATATTCGTCGCGAGAGAACTACTGCGCGATCCGTATTGGCCACGCACAGCCGCCAAAGAGTTAAACACAACCATTGAAGCACCTGTTCAATATGAACGAGGTTGGTAAAAAAGTGAGGGCCTTTAGGGCTCCTCACTTTTATTCAATAGAAAAACTCGCTAGGTCAGACGCAACCAGAGTATGTTTAAATTCCTTCAGCGCCCCCTCTGCTAACTGCCTGACTGCTTCTCCTTGATATCTAGCACTTATATGAGTAAGAATTAGCTGCTGCACATTCGCTTGCCTAGCTACTTGTGCTGCTTGCTTGGCTGTAGAATGATAATAATCATAAGCCAGCTTTTCATCGCCCTCAGCAAATGTTGCTTCATGAACTAAAACGTTCGCATTCTCTGCAAGCATCGTGCTATTTTCACACATTCGCGTATCTCCTAAAATGGTTACGATTTTTCCTGGTTTGGATTCTCCAATGAATTCCGCTCCGTTAATTTCCCGCCCATCTTCTAGAAAAATAGTTTTGCCTTCTTTTAACTGCTTATAATGAGGTCCTGGTTGTACTCCAGCTTCTTTCAAACGTTCTACTTGTAGCGCACCCGGTAAGTCTTTTTCAACGATTCGATATCCGTATGACGTTACGCCATGCTCAAGCTTTGCACATTCTACTTTAAACGTATCATCTTCAAATATAACCCCTTCATTGACTTCAGCAACTTGAAGCCGATACTTCAAGTGCGTTTGGCTAACTTCTAACGCGACTTTAATAAACTGCTCAATACCAGGGGGACCGTATACGGTAAGAGGTTCTTCGCCTCCTTGAAACGATCTGCTCCCCAACAAACCCGGAAGGCCATAAATATGGTCACCATGCAAGTGCGTAATAAAAATTTTCTCGATGCGACGAGGGCGAATGGAAGTATGTAAAATTTGGTGCTGAGTTGCTTCTCCGCAATCAAAAAGCCATACGGCACTTCGCTCTTGCAGAAGCTGTAAAGCAATTGAGGAAACGTTTCGTTGTTTAGCTGGTACTCCGGCACCCGTTCCTAAAAATAATAGTTCCATGTGCTTCTCCCTTTCTACTTAATTCAAACATTAATCCGAACAAAAAGCCTGTATGCACATTATACAGGCTTTTTACTTACCTATGCTACCCTAATTGTTTGAAGCGCCTCTGTTAATACAGAAATAAGAAGGTTTAAATCTTCTTTTGGAATCATGAGAGGCGGTGAAAGAGTGAGCACATTGTTATGCCCGGCTACTGTTGCGCCATTCTTCCCAATAATGACTCCTTTTTCTTTACACCTTGCAATTACTTGATTCACTAACTGTATATCCAGGGGAACTTTGGAAATTTGATCAGAAACAAGCTCGATTCCTACCAGCAGCCCTTTGCCACGAATGTCGCCTACATACGGGTGTCCTTGCAATTCTTCTTTTAACTCTTTCAATAAATAGGTTCCCATCGTTTTTGAACGATTATATAAGCCTTCACTCTCCATAATCTCTAGGTTTTTGAGTGCAAGTGCACAGGCAGCTGGACTTCCTCCAAATGTGTTTACATGTCGAAAATATTCATACTGATCGCTACCTTTAAATGCTTCATAAATTTCTCGCTTGACCGCTGTTGCCGATAAAGGTAAATAAGCACTTGTAATACCTTTTGCCATCGTAATAATATCCGGCTTCACGCCATAATTCATAAATCCAAACGCTTCCCCTGTGCGTCCAAATCCACATATAACTTCATCTACAATCAATAACGCCCCGTGCTTTTCGCAAACTTCTTTTACCCCTTGCATATAGTTATCTGGTGGAATTAAAATACCTCCCCCTGTAATAATTGGCTCCATTATGACCGCAGCAATTGTTTCACTAAGCTCCCACGTCATCGTGTCATCAATCGTCTTCACCGACTGAAGCAGCTCTTTTGGTGCATCTATTTTATCGACACCTCGGTAGCTATCAGGGGGTGGAACATGAAGAAAGCCAGTTGCTAAAGGTTCGTACTTGTATTTACGCTGAGCTTGCCCCGTAGCTGACAGTGCCCCCATCGAGTTTCCATGATACCCACGGTAACGTGAGATAATTTTATAGCGCCCATGTTCTCCTCGTTGCTGATGATACTGTCTCGCAATTTTAAATGCGGTCTCATTCGCTTCTGATCCGCTATTAGAAAAAAAGATAACATATTCATCTCCTAGCATTTCATTGAGCTTTTCAGCTAATTGAATCGCAGGAGGGTGACTTTGCGTTAATGGAAAATAAGCTAGTTCTTTGAGCTGTTCATAAGCTGCTTGGGCTAGCTCTTCTCTTCCATAGCCTATATTTACGCACCAAAGTCCCGCCATTGCGTCTAAAAATCGATTTCCATCCTCATCTGTTACCCAAGCGCCCTTCGCTTTTTCTACTACCATAGTAGCTTCAGGAGAATAAGGTTTCATTCCGTGCCATACGTATTGCTCATCCTTATTTTTTAAGCTTTTATTTTTTTCGCCACTGCTAGCTTGAACCATTGCATTCACTCCTTCTGATTTTAGTAATTATATGGATGAAGAGACTTCGACCAAAGCCGAAGTCTCTCTTTTCATCTAATAAATATGCTAAAAATCAAAGCGTGATGTTATCATCTTTTTACGCGTATAAAAGTTCAATCCGTCTTTTCCATTGACATGTAGATCTCCGTAAAAAGAGTCTTTCCAACCCGAGAACGGGAAGAAAGCCATAGTAGCAGGCACTCCTACGTTGACACCTAGCATACCAGCATCCGCTTCTTCTCTAAATTGACGGATTGCTTTTGCATCCTTTGTATAAATTGTTGCACCATTTCCAAACCGAGATTTTTCAATATATTCTAACGCTTCATCTAAATTTTCGGCTCGAAGCAAGCTTAAAACGGGTGCAAACAGCTCTTCTTTTGCAATGGTCATAGTGGGCGTTACGTGATCAAAAATCGTGGCACCAAGAAAATTCCCTTCCGAATAATCTTCCATTTCCTTACGACCGTCTCTAATTAAATGAGCACCTTCTTCTACCCCGGCTTCGATATAGCCAAGTACTTTATCTCGATGCTCTTTCCGAATAACGGGCGTTAAAAGCACTTCATCCTGTAACCCACTGCCCATAATTAATTCATCTGCTTTTTGCTTCAACTTCGCAACGAACTGTTCTTTAACACCGTCTACCACTACAACAGCACTGCATGCCATACAGCGCTGTCCAGCGCTACCAAAAGCAGAGCTTATAATGTGATTCACCGCTTTATCTATATCACAATCCGGCATAACAATATGATGATTTTTGGCACCAGATAAAGCCTGAACTCGCTTGCCTTGCGCTGCGGCTTGTTCATATACATACTTTGCAACTGGTTGAGAACCAACAAAAGACACTGCTTTAATATCCGCATGTTCAATGAGACCGTTGACCACATCGCGTGCACCATGCACAAGATTTAATACGCCCGATGGAGCTCCAGCTTCTGTGAACAATTCAGCAATCCGAGTAGCTAATAAAGGCGTGCGCTCTGATGGTTTTAATACAAATGTGTTTCCACAGACAATCGCTAGTGGGAACATCCAAAGTGAAACCATCATCGGAAAGTTAAACGGCGTAATTCCTCCCACAACCCCAACAGGATAACGATACATTTCTGAATCAATTTCTTCTGCAATATTACTAAGCGATTCACCCATAAGTAGCGTCGGTGCTCCGGCAGCAAATTCTACACATTCAATACCACGCTGGACTTCTCCATAAGCTTCTTTATAAGCCTTCCCATTCTCTTTTACTACGAGTCTTGCAAGCTCTTCATGATGTTCAATAAGCAATTGTTGAAACGCAAACATAAGCCTTGCCCGTTTCGGAGCTGGTACATGCTTCCATGCTTTAAACGCTTCTTTTGCATTTTTAACAGCATGGTCAACATCTTGTTTAGTTGAAAGAGGTACTTTTGCAAGCGTCTTTCCGGTTGAAGGATCAATCACATCTTGAAACTGATTGCTTGTTGAGGCAACCCACTTTCCACCTACATAGTTTCTTAATTGTTTGGTATCTTCATTCACGACTGACATCTAATTAGCCCCCTTTTAGCATACAATCTTACTTTTATTATCATGAATTCTTACTTCAGATTCATTAGACAGAATGTGAAATAGAAATTCTGTCTAGTTTCACACATTGGATAGTGAAATACGAAGTAGACCTAGTAAAATGAAAGAGAGCTCATGTAAGGGATGCTTTTTCTAGCTCATCAATAGCAGTAGTAGATGCGTTTAGTGCAAACAAATAGTCATAGGTCATGATCATAAATTCGATAGCCATTCTTTTTTCGTGAGCCATAAAATCAGAACCTAATAGCTTTTCCAGCTTTTCAATGCGATGATAAAGAGTCTGACGCACAATATATAAGCGCTTTGCCGTTTCTTGCTTTGATCCATTACATGCTAAATATACTTTTAGTGTTTCAAATAGCTTTGCATTAAATTTTCGATCATACTCGAGAACTGGCTGTAAATACTCCATCACCACTTCTTGTAATTCCCGCTGTTCATTGACTAACGAAATAATGCGGTACATGTGCAGGTCTTCATAAAAACAAATATGATTTTTCACTTGGTTGTGCAAAGTCATTTGAATGGAAACTGTTTTTCTAGCAGTTTCATAGCCTTTATAGATGTGATCTAAGCGTCTATTAAACTGTCCCACTCCTATCAGCTGCACCGCTAGTGATTTGTTGACTTCTTGCAAATCAACGTGGTTTATCCAACGGTTCAAACTTCTTTCTAATCTTTCCCTCCACGTAGTCACCTGACGTTTATTTAAAACAACCAGTACTAACTCTCTTTTCTTTTCTAAAATGAGAAGGTGAAAACCTTCTTGTTCAAAGATTGCTCGAATCGTCAATTTTAAGTACGTATGGTCTAGCTTGACATCTTGTATACATTGACAGCATATAACCGTTCCACCTTGGATTGGAAAGTCATGTAATACTTCTTGTAAACAATGTGTGATTTGAGATGAGGAAATTTCACCGTTTATCCACTGAACCATCCACTCTGTTTCTTGAACTCGCTTTTTTTCTTCAACATATAAGTCTCGTAAAAAATGCTGCGCTAGAGCTGTTGCTGTTCGATCAACCGTTAACATTTCAAGTTCCGTAAAAAAATCATTGGTCGAAAGAATATATAGCTCTGCATAGCTTTCGCCTAACAGTTGAATTGAATGGGTAAAAAAGCTACTTTGATTCTTTTTTTGTTTAGTAATATGATGCTGTAATAATTGTTGTTGGGGTAAGTCTAAACAGGCTGGAAAAAGCGTTACTTCACTATGTATACGAAGCCCGGCTAAAAGTCCGGTTGATTCGCAAAGACGCTGTAAAATATCTTTTGGATCGTTGACAGAAAGCAGCATTTGATTCAGCTGCTGAGAGTAATTTTCTAAATTGGAAATCATTAAATACTGCTGATTAACTAGTAGCGCATGCAAATCTTGCGTTATTTCAACAAACGGGACTTCTTCATGAAATAAAATAATGGGAAATTCGTGTTCATTTGCAAATTCAATAACGTTTTGAGGAATCTGAGAGGTATACGTACCAAGCTCGATACAGAGCCCCGAAGCTTGACATTCAATTAGCTGTTTCAAAAATGAAAGGCATAATTCATTATCTTCCTTCCACCCTACACCAGTTGAAAGAATTAATTCATTCCCTTTTAAAAGCTCATTCACGCGAGTCACTTCCATCACGTGAACCCATTTTACCCGATTTGTGAGACCGACTTTACCTGTGATTACTTCACAGCTGTTAAAATGCTTTCTTTTTAAAACCTCATTAATTGTCAAATAAGATTTCAAACTCACACCACCCTTAATCAGTCTATCTCTTTATATTAACTTAAGTTTTCTGAAAAATAAATCATTTTATCTCTTTATACTTTTTTAGAATATAACTTGCTGCTTACATGGAATTACTCAAAAAAAAGCTATAAATCATTATGCGATTTACAGCTTCTCAGCGGCTACTTGCAGTGTTTTAAAAAAACCATGCCTTTTTTTTGCTTGCTCTTTTATTCTCTGAATTTCCTGTTTATAGAAACGTAGGTCGTGAAGTGACACTGCATTAAGCATTTCCATCTTAAGCTTATCTATTACTTTTCTTTCCTCAACTGTCATCACATCTAAATCTTTCTCATTCATCATCTCTGTTTCACACCCTTATCATTTATAGGTATATTTAACGTTTACATTTTTGTTTCAAAAAAACTTTTATACTATACTATTTACTACAAATCCCTCCCTAACTAAACCCTTTTCCCATTGTTGTAAATGAAATGTAATAACTGTTTGTAATACGTAACACTTGACATGAATAGTAACGAAAAAAATATGAGTTAGTTTCACTTTTTGCGCTATTTTTCAAAATAAATAAGAGTTTGGGACATAACAAAATGATTGCTTCTAAAAGACGAACACTAGCTGTTCCCATCTCTTTGATTTGTCTGAACACGTTCGTTCCATTGCGCTACGGCCACTCGCTTTCCGCGGGGAGGAACCTGAGCTTCCTTGCTGGAGTCGAGTGTCCTACGCTCCATTCCACCCTGTTTCCAACATTGTTTTCACAATCAAAAAACCTGAACGATTAAAAGTTATAAACTCTCAATCGTTCAGGTATAGTAAGGACTGAACTACTTATGTCTCAGTCTCTTATTTTATAACTGCTGAATTAATATTCCTGAAAAGTACTTTCTAGCATCCGCTGTTAAGATATGAAGCTTTTCTTTTTCAACCTTCCCTTGCTTTATGCGTTCAAACTCTAGAAATGCACCGCTCAGATTTTCTGTTACGCTTTTAATAATGAAACCTTTTTCAATAAGAAAATCAATTTTTTCACGTTCTGCAACAAAATGCTGATAGTCTGACATACCTTCACCTCAATCTGTTGAAATAGTTTGGCTGGATGCGACAGGTTGAATTACTTTCTCATCAATTGAGATCACCCAATCACGGCCAACTGTAATGCCTAGATACTTTTCATCACTTGGTGTCTCAATCTCAGCTTGTTTATAACGCTTAAACCACCAATATTTAGCTAAGACATAATAACAGATAGCGCCTACTACAAATCCAACAACAAAAGAATAAGTTGATAGAAAGTAAGCACTTGTTCCACCTATAGTCCATGCAAGTAAACCAGCTATATTAAAGCCATAAAAGTAGCGATACTGTCCATTCTCTTCATATAGCTCTGTCACGTTTACTCTACGCTTTCGTAATAAGTAGTAATCGGCAAACAAGATACCAACAATGGCCGATAAAATTCCACCGACAATTAACAATGCAGGGACAATAATACCAAACAAACTCCATGGTTGAACAATCGTCCCCACAATACCAGCGATGAATACCCCAACCCCAAATGGCACTTTAGGTCCACCAACATTTGAAAAAATCGTTGCAGCTGGAATCAAATTTGCTGAGATATTTGTTGACCACTGGGCAAATACAACCATTAAAAGTAATACTCCAAGCGCGAAGCCAGACGCGGCTTCTTGAAGCGCTACTACTGGATCATAGTTTTTCACGGCAATATAAGAGACACCACCAATGATAACCATAAATGTTTGAGTTAGCGGCAATGCCACTACACTTCCTACAAGAGCTCCTTTATTGCGTTTTACCCAACTCCGCTCATGTGTAGGTGCTTTAATAAACCTTGAGATAGACGGAATATCTGCTGCAAGCGTTGCCCAAAACCCCATGTTACTCATAATGACTACGATAAATGCTGTAACAGCTGCCCCTCCTGTCACCGGACTTTCAATCCACCCCCATACCTCTCTACCTTGAGAAAGAGCTTGGTCCGACAGAGTCGTATACATCCAGGCTGAAATAATGATGATAACTGGGGCTGCTAGGTCCGTAAAGCGTTCAACTGCTTTAATTCCAAGCGCTGTATTAATAAGCTGTAATAATGCAAAGAGAAAAAAGCATATGAGCCAGTTATTAAACCCTGCTAGAGCATTTAAAATCCCATTCATTGCCGTAGCACCAAAGTACGTATTGATTCCAAACCAACAAGATGCTGCAAGCCCTCGCATAACGGATGGAATATGAGTGCCAATTGTTCCAAATGGAGCTCTCATATAGACTGGAAATGATAAACCATGTTCAATCCCAATATCGGCAATAATGGTCACAAATAAACCAATCGCAATTGATCCAATCACGGTTGCTACTACAACCCAGCCGAGAGATAAGCTTTGCACACCGGACCCTCCGATTGCAAATGCGGCTAATACAACCGCCATACTAACCCACATTAATGAAAAACCAAGCGTTCCAATTTTACGGTTTTGATGCGCAACAGGTAATAAATCCGGTGATTTTAAATAGCTTCCTGATTTTTTCATTTCTTGCACCCCTCATACTATTTAGTAAACGCGTTACATTCATCATGAAGGCTGTTTTCTCTCTATTTATATAC
>NZ_LWBK01000049.1:0-20164 GCF_001614195.1 Bacillus sp. VT 712
TGGACGTGGAGCCAGTTTTTGGATTCTTGAAGGCTAATTTAGGTTTCACACGATTTTCTGTTCGTGGGAAATCCAAAGTCGAAAACGAAACCGGCCTCGCACTAATGGCCGTGAATATACGAAAATATGTGGCAAGGGGGTGAGATCTTGCCTTTATATCTTTAAAATAATTGAAAAAAGGCGAAGTCGCACCGGCGACTTCACCTTTTTTCGATTATAGAGACCTTTTGTCCCAGCCTCTTTTATTTTTAGTAAATGGGGTGTAAGAATGAATTTACAGATAGAAAAGCTTAAAGAAAGCGTTATTGAGTATATTAACCAACAAGCTCAAACTTACATAGATACAAGTCATGCAATCCACGACCATCCTGAAATCGGAAATGAAGAGAAATTTGCATCTTATCTCTTATGTAAGCTGCTAGAAGAAGCAGACTTTACCGTGGAACGCGGGGTAGCTGGACATGATACAGCATTTTTAGCAAAAAAAGCATCCGCAAGAAAAGGACCGAGAATTGGATTTCTTGCGGAGTATGATGCGCTTCCAGGGCTTGGACATGCTTGTGGTCATAACATTATTGGAACAACTAGCGTAGGAGCAGCCATTGCGCTTAGCCAAGTGCTTGACGAAATAGGAGGAGAGCTTGTTGTGTTGGGCACCCCAGCGGAAGAAGGTGGACCGAATGGAAGTGCAAAAGGAAGCTTTGTGAAAGCGGGCCTTGTGCAAGACTTAAATGCTTGCATGATGGTTCACCCTGGAAAAGAAACGTGTATTACAGGGACAACGCTAGCTGTGGATCCTATTGATTTTGAGTTTTATGGACAGGCATCTCACGCAGCATCAGCTCCTGAAGAAGGCATTAACGCGTTAGATGCGGTTATTCAGTTATTCAATGGAGTGAACGCACTTCGTCAACATGTAAAGGATGGTGTGAAAATTCACGGCATTATTACAGACGGAGGAACGGCTCCCAATATTGTTCCTGACTATGCAAAAGCGCGCTTTTATATTCGCGCACAAACGCGTAAAGAGTGTGATCAAGTGACGGAGAGAGTACAGCAAATCGCAAAGGGAGCGGCTATGGCAACTGGTGCTAAACTTAACGCATATTTCATTCAAAATAAAGTAGATCATATTCAACTAAACCGCGCTTTTGATCGAGTATTTGAAGAAGTATTTACAGAATTAGGCGAAGACGTAGATACGGCGCATAAGCCTGGAATTGGCTCATCTGATGCAGGAAATGTTAGTCAAGTGGTACCAACTATTCACCCTTATATCAAAATCGGTGCTGAAACGCTGGCTTGGCACACTGATGAATTTCGTGAAGCAGCTAAATCTCCAGAAGGTGACAAAGGGTTACTTCAAGGGACAAAAGGTCTTGCTCTCATTGGCTTACGTTTATTAACTGAAGAGGACACGCTTTGTGCTATAAAAGACGAATTTACGAAGAGGCAGGCAGAGCTAGACTAGAATACATCTTTTCTTTCGTTCTCATAAAAGCTCTCTTTCACTCGTATGATAAAAAGAACGTAAGTGAAAGGGGGACGCACTTATTATTATTGTGCAGGGGCGTGCATTAAATATGAATGCAGTACCATATAGCATGCTTGAAGCTAATAAAGCACAGATTTTGAGAAAAATGGCTCAGTATCAAACAATTTATCGGTATGACAATATTATGCAGTTAGATTTTGAGCTGACTACCCGCCTACGAATTGTAGAAGCATCGTATCTGTTGTATAGAAGTGGTGCGAGATTTGCAACTTTTAAAGAATCTGAATGTAACGAAACATATTGGCTTCGAACCGAAAAAGGAGGATTTAAGCTAAAAGAGAACGTGTTGCCATCCGTCGCATTAAACGATATTTTCTTTAATGGTTCGCTCTATGCGTTTGAATGTGCGGTTGCGATTGTTATGGTTTTTTATAAAGGTGTGTTGGAGAGTATTGGAGAGAGGGATTTTAATCAATTATTTACGAATTTAGTATTATATAGCGGTAATTTTGATGAAGATTTAAATCTTCAAAATCATCATGGTTATGATTTTTTAGAGGGAGACTGCGCTTATTTCAAAAACCCTGATTACCATGAAGATACCCCTCAATGGCAAGGTGAAAATACGATTATCGTTGGGGACAACTTGTATTTTGGACACGGCGTAGGCGTTAAATCCGCTGAAGGAATTATTGAACTGCTAAATAAAAAGAGAAAAGAAAACGCAACAGAGTCTGCTTACTTAACGTCATACATTACGCGTGTTGGTTTCCGCTACCTTAGCCAATTTTATGTTCATCGTGATGTCCTCGTTGAAGTTGATTACGATAAGCTCCCTCTTGTTGTGAGTCAAATAGGCTCAAGCACATACATTGGTTAAGAAAAGAGTTTGGGACATAACAAAATGATTGCTTCTAAGAGACGAACAATAGCTGTTCCAATCTTTTTGGTTTGTCTGAACACGTTCGTTCCATTGCGCTACGGCCACTCGCTTTCCGCGGGGAGGAACCTGAGCTTCCTCGCTGCGCTGCGGGATCTCCGTTTTCCCTCTCTTTCCCGCAGGAGTCGAGTGTCCTACGCTCCATTCCACCCTGTTTCCAACATTGTTTTCACAATCAACAAAAAACCTGAACGATTAAAAGTGAGAAACTCTCAATCGTTCAGGTTTATCATTGGCTGAATTACTTATGTCCCAGCCTCTTCCTATGATAAAGAGTAGAAGTGAACCAATATAATCTGCCTTAGTTGCTATAGAAAGAAGCATACCCTGCTATAATAAACAAAAGAAGCAGCGCAATTGTGATACCGATGATCCACAGCGACAATTTCTTCATAAGGAATACCTCCTCCATTCATTTAAAGAGTAGAAGATGAACCACCTGATGAACCGCTGGCTGTACCATATACAGTTTGACGCTTTACACCAGCTGTTTTGAACCCAACCTTCCAATTCCAATCAATTTGTCCGTAAGCACGGTTAGAAGAGACCCATGTTTTGGAATTTTGTTTTGAAATTGAGACTAGGGGATTGACGTTTTTCACAACTTTTCCGCTCACACTTTGTACGGACGTAACGTTAGATCCACTTGTGGAATAATAGACTGTAGCTTTCACTTGCGTAGTAGTAAACCCTGCAATTTTATACTGTGCTGTATAGGAAGCCGTGCGTGATACACCAGACGATAATGTGGAAAAACGTGACGTTGCATATGCAGATGCTACTGCTGTATTGCTTGTAGGCGCGTCATCGTAATCAACGGATTCCGTTACTTCAATAGAATTAAGTAGCTCGTCTGGGTGATTTAAGTAGTAGATAACTTTTTCTTGCTGTTCAGGAGATAAAGCTGAAAATTGCTCTGCTGAATCTGACTCTCCCTGGGTATTAAGATAAGCAACATATGAAGAAATAGTATATCGCTCAGATCCCGTACTCATTGCTGAAGCGGGTTTTGTTGCAAAAAAAGTGAAGCCTAAAAGTATGATTGATACACAAAAAAGCATTTCTTTTTTTAACATTTGGTATCGGCCCTTTCCATAATTACTAGGTAAATAGAATCGTAACGACTATTACTTTACCATATTTTCCTGGAAAAACGACAAATTTCTTTTAAAACAATTTAATAATAAATGTGTTGAAATACATCGGAGAAATGTAAATATAAAAAAGTATGTAAGGTTTTCTGACATTTTCCTGGCATTACTGTTAAAAAGAGAATATGATGTATTCAAGATCACATTATTCTCCTGCGATTTCGTATAACCTCTTGAAAAAGGGACTTGGGATTTTTCGTGGATCCACCTTCCTAGCTGCGTAAATCAGCTAGGAATTTTTTTTACCTTTTCAATAGACAGAATAATTAGTTATTTTTGATATATAATGAAACGCAAGAGAACGATGGATTTAAAGAGAGAGTAGGGGGCTTGAAGGAATGCAGCATATTTTAATTAAAAACGCGGAAATTATTACGATGAATGAAAAGAATGACATTGTATATGGAGATCTATACATAGTAGGAGACCGTATCGCTGCCATTGGTAAAGGGTTATCACCGGAAAAAGTCGATAAAGTCATTGATGGAACAAATCGGACAATTGTTCCTGGTTTCATTCATACTCACATTCATTTATGCCAAACGATGTTTCGCGGACAAGGCGATGACTTGGAGTTGATGGATTGGCTTCAAAAGAAAATATGGCCTTTAGAAGCTGCGCATGATGAAGAATCTATTTATTACTCCGCATTATTAGGTATTGGCGAGCTCATTAAAAGTGGCACTACAACTATCGTGGATATGGAAACCGTGCATCATACTGATTCGGCATTTGAAGCTATTGCACAAAGTGGTATTCGCGCCATTGCTGGTAAAGTAATGATGGATAAAAAGGCGGACAACATGCCAAAAACATTACAGGAAACAACCGCTTCCTCAATTGCGGAAAGTGTTAAGCTGCTTGAGAAATGGCACGGATCTTATAATGACCGCATTCAGTACGCGTTTTCTCCCCGATTTGTTATTTCGTGTACGGAAGATTTACTAAGAGAAGTTGCGCACTTATCCGCGACTTACGGTGTGCATGTACATACGCATGCGTCTGAAAACCAGGAGGAAATTCGAATTGTAGAAGAAGAAACAGGCATGCGAAATATTTTATACTTAGATCACTTAGGGTTAGCCAATGAGCGGTTAATTTTAGCACACTGCGTCTGGCTGAATGACCAGGAAAAGGCAGTGATTAAAGATAGAGGAGTAAAGGTGAGTCATTGCCCAGGCTCAAATATGAAACTTGCTTCGGGATTTGCTGAGATTCCACATCTTCATGAACAGGGCATTTGTCTAAGTTTAGGAGCAGATGGCGCGCCTTGTAATAATAACCTCGATATGTTTAATGAAATGCGCCTTGCAGCAACGATTCATAAGCCGTCCTATGGACCTACAGCGATGAATGCGAAGCATGTGCTTGAAATGGCAACGATTGGTGGAGCCAAAGCTGTTGGGCTTGAAAATGAAATTGGAAGTATTGAGGTTGGGAAAAAAGCCGACTTAGCTATGCTGAACCTTTATCAGCTTCATACGTTTCCATCATATGGTGTGGACCCAATCTCGCGCGTTGTTTATTCAGCTACGCGAGGAGATGTGGAAATAACGATGGTGGATGGCCAAATTGTGATGGATAACCGAGTCTTAAAAACAATTGATGAGAGAATTGTTTTAAAAGAAGCCAATGGCACTATCGAGCGTTTATTAAAAAGAGTAGCGCTGCTTACGTCGTAAAAAAGCAGCTAAACTTTTTACTAGTATCGTTAATTTGAAAATTAAAAATAAATAGAATATAAAAAGTTTTATTATGATAACGTTTTCCGCCTTTGCATCTTTCATAATTAGGACTATAATAGGACAAAAGATTTTACTTCAAGATGTGAAAAGTGTACATTCTAGCCATAATAAGTGGTGGAGTTCTCTCTGCCGCTTATTATGTTTTTGTATGAGCTCTAATGAAGAAATTAGTTGTTCAAGACGCCTGATCATCACAGATTGAGGTTATGTTATAACAATAAACAGGGAGGCGCATGTTTTGGAGCGTAGTAGTATATTAGAGCGCGTGTTTAAACTCTCGGAACGTCAAACAACGCCAAAACAAGAAATTTTAGCGGGCTTAACCACTTTTATGACCGTTAGCTACATGGTTATCGTCAATCCGCTTATTTTATCTGACGCTGGTATTCCGAAAGAAGCAGCGTTAGCAGCAACGATTTATGCCATTGTATTCAGTACAATACTTATGGCGCTATGGGCTAACTTTCCAATCGTTACTGGTCCTGGTATGGGATTAAATGCATTCTTTACGTATTCGGTTGTGCTAGGACAAGGCCTATCGTGGCAAACGGCTCTTGGTGCTGTCTTTATATCTGGTATTTTATTCTTTTTATTAACCGTAACCGGTATTCGTAGCAAAATCGTCGATGCCATTCCCAACGTTCTAAAAGCATCAATTGCTGTTGGAATTGGTTTGTTTGTTGCGTTTATAGGATTAAAAAATGCAGGGCTTGTTGTAGCCAATGAATCAACATTTGTTGGCGTTGGAAACGTGTTGGACAAGGGGCCATTATTGACAATATTCGGTTTGATTTTGGCAGCTGTTTTAATGGCTAAACACGTAAAGGGTGCGCTAATTATTAGTATTTTTGCAACGACTGCAGTAGCAATGGTTGTTGGGTTTCAAGCACCACCAACCGCTATCAGCGACGTGTTTTCAGCGACCCCACCAACAATTGGTGACACGTTTATGCAAATGGATTTAAAAGGTGCCATCGCTTACGGGATCTTTTCCGTTGTCTTCTCATTTACAATTGTAGAACTTTTCGATACGCTTGCAACGCTAATTGGTTTATCGAAAAAAGCAAACTTAGTTGATGAGAACGGCAAGATTCCAAATTTAAATCGCGCATTAGCAGCGGATTCAGTTGGAACAATGGCGAGCGCTATCTTCGGTAGTACAGCTTTAAACACGTACATCGAAAATGCAACAGGAATTGCAGAAGGTGGACGTACTGGGTTAAAAGCATTAACGGTAGCTGTTCTGTTTTTATGTACCCTTTTCTTCGCTCCGTTAATCGACTTTATTCCATCGGTTGCAACGGCGCCAGCGCTAATTATTATTGGCTCTTTAATGCTTAGCGATATTAAAAACGTCAACTTTGATGATTTTACGGAAGTGGTTCCAGCGTTTTTAACCATTATTATGATGCCGTTAACTTACAGCATCGCTGAAGGGTTGGCGTTTGGTTTTATTTCGTATACCGCTATTAAGCTCTTCACTGGACGCTACCGAGAAATTCACTGGATGATGTACATTATCACAATTGCTTTTTTTATTAACTTCTATATGATGAGTCATTAAGAAAAGACGCCTTCTGCACGAAAGCAGAAGGCGTCTTTTAGTTTTTCTTAAGAACAAACTCAATAATTTCATCAGCCACTTCTTCAGGTGTTAAGGCATCCGTTACAACTTTTTTATGGTGAGATTGATAAATAGCTTGGCGATTATAAAATAGTTCTTCTATTTCCACTAAACTCTTTCCTTGTAAAACAGGGCGCGTTGGAAGTAAATCATCTAACCGTTCTTTCCAACCGTCAAAAGATAGAGATAAACAAATAACAATACCGTCTTGCAAGCAGGTATCTCGAATGGCAGCTTGTAAAAAAGCGCCTCCTCCAAGAGACAAAACAGTCTTTTTCTTTTTTACAAGCTGCGTAATCGTTTCTTTTTCTTTTTGTCGAAAAAATGCTTCTCCGTGAACGCGAAAAATATCTGTTGTTTGCATGCCCATTTCGGCTTCAATACGCTGGTCCGTATCAATAAATTGAAAATCGAGTTTACGGGCAAGTGCTTGTCCAATCGTTGTTTTCCCCACGCCCATAAATCCAACTAAAACGATGGTTTGATCCATGTCGTAACCTCTTTCTATCTATGAAATATTAATGGAATTATAATACAGACTGAAGTATTTGTAAAAGTAAGATAAATTAGTTTCCTTGTTTTAACCCCATCGATAAATAAACCCGCGTCGTTTTACGATTCGCATACTTTGGGTTATTGCTTCGATTGTATTCAAGAGATTGATGTTTGACATCGTAATGCTTTTCGAAGCTTTTAATCATTTCTTCAATTTCTTTGCTGTCGCCGGCGAGTCGTATCTCGATCATGTATAAGCGCTCCTTTTTCTGTGTAATTGCTACGCTATCATATCACGAAGAGTCGATTTTCGTAATTATTTCGAGTGAAGAATATCTAGAAATTCAACTATATTAGCGTTACAATAGAGAAGTTGAAAATAATGGATAAGAACGGTAGGTTAGGTGGGAGAGTCATTGAATAAGTATAAGATTTACGGTGTTTTAGTATTCGTCATGTTGCTATGGGGGGTAAACGTCGTTGCGTTAAAGCTACTCGTAGGCGCATTTGCTCCCGTTACGATGACGGCTTTTCGAATTCTTTTTGCGGGAATTGCCGTTTTGGTTTTTCTTAAAGTCACAAAGTCACTACGCAAAATTACCCTGAAAGAGCTTTTGTTTATTACGATGGTTGGGTTCTTTAACGTTGTTTGTCATCACTTCTTTTTGTCAACGGGGTTAAAAGAAACCAGTGCATCAAACGGGGCGTTAATTTTAGGCTTGAGTCCAATTTTAACGACAATTTGCGCGGTTTTCTTTTTAGGTACGAGGCTAACATTTTTCCGATTTATCGGCGTAGTGAGCGGTTTTTCTGGAGTTGCTTTTATCGTATTAGCTGGAAGCGGAGCGGTCACAGGTGGAACAAAGGGTGATTTGTTTGTCTTTTTATCAATCTTAACGCAAGCCATTAGTTATGTATTTATTCGACGTGCTTCAACAACGTTGGATGCGCGTTTGATGACGGGGTGGATGCTGGTAACCGGTTCAGCTTTTTTACTTGGGATTAGCTTTATTTTAGAGCCGAATGGATTACAAACGATGGCACAAACAAGAGTGGACTTGTGGCTATTGTTCTTAGGTTCTGCGCTGCTCGCAACAGCATTTGGGCATATGGTCTACAATCAAGCTGTTCAACATATTGGACCGGCAGAGTCATCTATTTTTGTCAATTTAAATCCTTTTTTTGCGCTTGTTAGCTCAGCTATTTTCTTAAAAGAAGAAATACAAGCAGCTCAGCTATTTGGCTTCCTATTTATTGTAGCGGGTGTACTATTAGGTAGCGGTCTAATTGACAAATGGTTCAATCAAAAGAAAAACACGATAAATTCACATGTGTAACCGAGGCATTCTTTTAAAGAATGCTTTTTTCTGTTGACTAACTTGTATATACAGGTTAATATAGAACACACAATACATGTATATACAAGTTTTGAATGCGCTATCTTTTTCTATGCGTTAGGGTAATTAAAAATAAGGGTACTTTTTTATAAGAGATGAAAGCGATAACAAGGAGGAAGAGGATTATGGCTGTAAATCGTACATCTGTTGAGCAGATTATTGAAGCCGTTGGGGGAAAAGAAAATATTTCAGCAGCAACTCATTGCGTAACGCGCTTGCGCTTAGTGCTGCATGATGAAAAGAAAGTAAATGAAGAAGCGCTAAATAATCATGATTTAGTCAAAGGTTTCTTCTCAACAAATGGACAATTCCAGGTGGTCATTGGTCAGGGAACAGTTGATAAAGTATACAAAGAAATGGTAACGATTACAGGTATCGGAGAATTATCAAAAGAAGAAGTGAAAAATGAAGCTGCGAAAAATTTAAACCCATTGCAGCGAGCTATTAAAACCTTAGCTGACATCTTTATCCCAATCTTACCTGCCATCGTAACGGCTGGTTTGTTAATGGGGATTAACAATATTTTAACCGGGGCAGGAATCTTCTATGATGATAAGTCTCTCGTAGATGTTCATACACAGTGGAAAGATTTAGCGAGTATGATCAACTTGATATCAAATACCGCATTTGTCTTTTTACCGGGTCTCATTGGTTGGTCAGCTGTTAATCGTTTTGGAGGAAGTCCGCTACTAGGTATTGTGCTAGGATTAATGCTTGTTCACCCAGACTTATTAAATGCATGGGGATATGGTGAAGCACTTCAAAAAGGTAACATTGATACGTGGAACTTATTTGGGTTAGAAGTTGAAAAGGTAGGCTATCAAGGTCAAGTACTACCTGTATTAGTTGCATCATTAGTACTTGCTAAAATTGAACTCTTTTTAAGAAAGCGAATTCCAGATGGATTTCAGCTTTTAGTTGTAGCACCTGTTGCGCTACTAGTTACTGGATTCCTTGCATTCATTGCCATTGGACCTGTAACGTTTGCGATGGGAAACGTCATTACAGCAGGGGTGGTGTGGCTGTTTGAAACAGCTCCGTTTATCGGTGGTATCATTTACGGTGGGTTGTATGCACCTCTTGTTATTACGGGAATGCATCATACGTTCTTAGCCGTTGATCTTCAGCTGATTGGTAGCATCGGTGGCACGTTCTTATGGCCAATGGTTGCATTATCAAACATTGCGCAAGGGTCAGCTGCATTTGCCATGATGACATTAGCTAAAAACGATGAAAAGCTGCGCGGATTATCATTAACATCAGGAGTATCTGCATGGTTAGGAATTACGGAGCCCGCTATGTTTGGAGTAAACTTACGCTATCGATTTGCTTTTATTTCAGCTATCATTGGTTCCGCTATTGCAGGCGTTATTGTCACAATGAACGGGGTAAAAGCAGCATCAATTGGAGTGGGAGGAATTCCTGCACCGCTATCCATTTTACCAAGTGATTGGGGAGCTTTTTTAATCGGGATGGCAATTGTAGTCGTTGTGCCGTTTGTTTTAACGCTACTTTTTGGAACGTTACAAAAGAAAAAAGCATGATGACAAAATGATTTGTATAGAAAGTGATGGTGATGAAGATGACGCAGCCGTGGTGGAAAAAGTCGGTTGTTTATCAAATTTATCCGAAAAGTTTTTATGATACGTCTGGGAATGGCGTTGGAGATATTAACGGAATTATAGAGAAGCTAGATTATTTAAATACACTTGGGGTTGATGTCGTATGGCTTACCCCAATTTATCAATCGCCTCAGCGCGACAATGGATACGATATTAGTGATTATTTTTCAATTCACAGTGAGTATGGAACGATGGAAGACTTTGAACGCTTATTAACAGAAGCTCATAGTCGCGATATTAAAGTCATTATGGATATTGTAGTAAACCATACATCAACAGAGCATGAGTGGTTTCAGGAAGCGCGAAAATCAAAGGATAATCCGTACCGTGATTTTTACATTTGGAAAGACGAAAAAGAAGATGGCTCTGCGCCTACGAACTGGATTTCTAAATTTGGCGGTTCCGCGTGGGAGCATGATGAACTAACGGATCAATCGTATCTTCATTTGTTCGACGTAACCCAAGCGGACCTAAACTGGGAAAATGAAACGGTTCGTAAGCAAGTGTATGATATGATGCACTTTTGGTTCGAAAAAGGTGTTGATGGCTTTCGCTTAGATGTTATTAACCTAATTTCGAAGGATCAGCGATTTTTAGATGACGACGGGACGGTTCCTCCTGGAGACGGTCGTAAGTTTTATACAGATGGACCTCGTGTTCACGAGTATATGAAAGAAATGAACGAAGAAGTGTTTTCAAAATACGATAGTATGACGGTTGGTGAAATGTCTTCAACCACGATTGATCATTGTATCAACTATACGCGTCCCGACCGCCAAGAATTAAGCATGACGTTTAACTTTCACCATTTAAAGGTCGATTATCCTAATGGTGAAAAGTGGTCAGTAGGTGAATTTGATTTTCTAAAGCTTAAAGAGATATTATCAACATGGCAAGTTGAGATGAACAGAGGTGGAGGGTGGAACGCACTGTTTTGGTGTAACCACGATCAGCCAAGGATAGTTTCTCGCTATGGAAACGACAAGGAATTTCATGAGAAGTCTGCTAAAATGCTTGCTACGACTATTCATATGATGCAAGGTACGCCTTATATTTATCAAGGTGAAGAAATTGGGATGACAAATCCAGGTTTCAATGATATTTCCGACTATCGTGACGTAGAGTCACTTAACATTTATGACATTAAGCGTAACGAAGGCATGAGTGAGAAAGAGATTATTTCAATCTTAAAAGCAAAGTCTCGCGACAACTCGCGCACACCAGTGCAGTGGAATGATAAAGAGCACGCGGGTTTTACGACAGGAGCGCCTTGGATTAATGTTGCTTCCAACTATAGGGAATTAAATGTAGAGCGTGCTTTAGAAGATAAAACATCCGTTTTTTATCATTACCAAGCGCTGATTAAGCTTAGAAAACAGTATGATATTATTACAAGCGGAAACTATGAGCTTATTTTAAGCGATCACCCAGCGCTATTTGCATACGTGCGAAACGGAGCTAATGAAAAGCTGCTCGTAGTGAATAATTTCTATGGGGAAGACGTAACGTTTGAACTACCTGAAACGGTTGATGTTGAAGGATACAAATGCGAAATTTTATTATCAAACTATGATGATTCAGCTTTAGAGTATGCTAAAGTTCAGCTTCGTCCTTATGAATCAATTGTATATCGCCTTAAAAAGTGAACGATGAGTGACAGCTCATCGTTCTTTTTATAAAATAAATGAAGGTAGGTGAAGTCATGAAAGAAAATAAGTTTATGCAAATCTATGAAGAACTAGTGGAAAACATTAAACAGAAGAAATGGCCGCCTCATACGAAGCTACCTTCAGAAAATGAGCTGGTTGTGACGTATAACACGTCTCGTGAAACCATTCGAAAAGCCTTGAACCTTTTATCACAAAACGGCTATATTCAAAAGATTAAAGGCAAGGGATCTTATGTCTTAGAAGTATCTCGCTTTGATTTTCCGATTTCAGGTCTTGTTAGTTTTAAAGAGATGGCAGAAAAACTTGGGCATGAATCAAGAACAGTGGTTGAGGAATTTGAGTTAATTAAGCCTGATAGTGAGTTGTGTACGCAGCTAAACAGTACATCGCGAGACTCAGTTTGGAAGGTGGTACGTGCACGTGCAATAGATGGTGAAAAAATTATCTTAGACAAAGATTTCTTTTTACAAAAAAAGGTTCCTCATTTAACTCGTGAAATTTGTGAAGGGTCTATCTATGAGTACTTAGAAAAAGAAGTAGGTTTAAGCATCAGTTTTGCTAAAAAAGAAATTTCTGTAGATGAAGTAACGGAAGACGATGAGCGCTATTTAGATTTAAAAGACTATACCCACATCGTCGTTGTACGAAATTATGTTTATCTTAACGATGCAAGTTTATTTCAATATACGGAATCGAGACACAGATTGGATAAATTTCGATTTGTAGATTTCGCAAGAAGAGGCATTTAAAGAACTGAGAAGGAAAATTCTCTTAGTTCTTTAGTGCTTTTTCTTTTGCTTGGCTAGATTGTAATCTGTTTCTTTTGGCACAATTATGATTGAAAACTTGAAACAATGAGATTCTTTTGATTAAGTGAAACGTAGTCTGTAATTTTTTTGAGGTAGGAATTGAACGATTACATTCAAGAGACAATAGAAGAGAAGAAAGGAGTGGATAACGAGTGAACACTGAATACAACATTTATCCATTGGGAGATAGCGGCATCGTTGTCTCATTCGGTGAGGTTATTCATCCAACAATACATACAAATATCCAGCAGTTTATAGCAATTCTTGAAGCTAATCGTTTTGAAGGCATGATTGAATATGTACCTGCTTTTACAACTGTAACGATTTACTATAAGCCCCACTACTTTTTTAATCGAATTGGAAAAGCCCCCTATGAAATCGTAAAAAGTAAAGTAGAAGCGCTTCTTCAAATCCCAAAAGCTGAAGGTGAATTAACATCTCGCATTGTTGAAATACCGGTTTGCTACGGTGATGAGTTTGGACCGGATTTAGCCCATGTTGCAAACTATCATCAACTAACGGAAGAAGAAGTAATCAAGGTGCACTCATCAGGAGACTATCTAGTTTATATGATTGGGTTCGCTCCTGGCTTTCCATACTTAGGTGGAATGGACGAAAGGTTAGCCACCCCACGAAAGGAAAAACCTCAGGCATCTATACCAAAAGGGTCAGTTGGAATTGCAGGAGGACAAACAGGTATTTATCCGCTTGAAACACCAGGAGGTTGGCAAATCATTGGGCGAACGCCACTGTCATTATTTAATCCGCTAGACCATAAACCGGTTCTTTTGCAAGCAGGAGATTCCATTCGTTTTATACCGATTACCAAAGAAGAATATGTGGCTCAAAAGGAGGGTGACCATGAGTGTTAATATCATCCGTCCAGGATTACTAACAACTGTTCAGGATTTAGGAAGACAAGGGTTTCAAAAGGAAGGAATTATCGTGAGTGGAGCGATGGATGTTCTTGCTCTTCGAATTGCAAACTTACTTGTTGGAAATGAAGAAGAAAAAGCAGCACTAGAAATTACCTTGATGGGACCTAAGATTAGGTTTGAAGAAGATACGCTCATCGCAATTACGGGAGGCGATTTGTCACCAACAATTGATGGTGAACCTGTTAAGATGTGGCGCCCTGTTTTTGTATCAAAAGGCAGTATGCTAGCATTTGGTGTTCCAAAATCAGGATGTCGCGCTTATTTATCCATATCCGGTTCGTTTATTATTGACCCAGTGATGGGAAGTTTATCGACGTCATTACGTCCAGAAGTTGGCGGGTTTAAAGGGCGTGCGTTGCAAGCGGGAGATCAGCTGTTTTGTCATCCTAAAACAAAAATGGGAGAAGTCATTCGTAATCGGCTACTAAATAAGCAAACGGATAAGCCGTTCAAGCAAGCATTTTGGACCATTCATCCCGATTTTTTGCCGCGATATGAAGAAAACCCAACAATTTCAGTTATTGAAGGACCTGAATACGCTTGGTTTACAAAAGAAAGTAAGGCAGGTTTTTTTGACACAAGCTATGCGGTTACTCCTCAATCAGATCGAATGGGGTATCGATTACAGAGTGAGAGTACAATGCTGGAGCGAACAAACAAGCGGGAGCTATTATCAACTGCCGTTACGTTTGGTACCATTCAAGTTCCAAGTGACGGTCAGCCTATTATTCTACTAGCTGATCATCAGACAACAGGTGGTTACCCAAGAATTGGGCAGGTTGCATCAGCTGATTTTTCTACACTTGCACAAATACCTCCTGGAAAACAGCTGCAGTTTCAGAAAATTTCACTACAAGCGGCTCAGGAACGATTCATGAAGCAAGAGCGATTGCTTGAGCACTTAAAAATAATGTTACGAATGAAAAATTAAAGGAGGTTTTAGCATGTTCACAATCGATTTAAACTGTGATCTTGGTGAAAGCTTTGGTTCGTACGTTATCGGAAATGACGAAGCAATATTACCGTACGTAACGTCCGCTAATATTGCCTGCGGTTTTCACGGAGGAGATCCTTTCGTTATGAAGCGAACGGTCGAGCTAGCAAGTAGAGAAAATGTGGCCATCGGCGCGCATCCAGGACTACCCGATTTAAATGGTTTTGGTCGGAGAAGTATGGCTATTTCCGCACGCGAAGCGTTTGACATAACCCTTTATCAAATCGGTGCCTTATCTGCTTTTTGTCACGCTTTAGGAGCACCGCTGCATCATGTAAAGCCTCATGGCGCATTATATAATATGGCAGCAGTGAATGCAGAGTTAGCGGAAGGAATCGCAGAAGCAGCTTATACAATAGGTGAAGAGGTAATTCTGTACGGACTAGCAGGAAGTGAGCTTGTCACGGCTGGCAAGCGAATCGGGTTACCAACTGCAAATGAAGTATTTGCAGATCGAACGTATGAACAAAATGGTACGTTAACGCCTCGTACAGTGGAAGGAGCTGTTATTCACGATAAGCAACGAGCCGTTGATCAAGTGCTTATGATGATTAAAAAAGGAAAAGTACATACTCGTCAAGGAGAGGAAATAAAAATTGAGGCAGATACGGTTTGTATTCATGGAGATGGACGAAGCGCTGTTGTTTTTGCACAATCCATTCATCAAGAGCTTAAAAAAGAAGGAATTATCATTCAGACAAAATGAGGTGACAGCATGAAACAAAGTCGTAATTGGAGCGTTTTACTTGGCGCTGCGTTCTTAATGGCGACATCAGCTGTAGGACCAGGGTTTTTAACCCAAACCACGGTGTTTACTCAAACGCTAGCTGCTAGCTTTGGATTTGTTATTCTACTTTCTATCCTATTGGATATTGGAGTTCAGCTAAATATTTGGCGAATCATTGCCGTCTCAGAAAAGCGAGCGCAAGATATTGCCAATATGGTTGTACCAGGGCTAGGTTTATTTTTAGCTATTCTAATTGTAATTGGTGGCTTGGCGTTTAATATTGGAAACGTGGGCGGAGCGGGATTAGGACTCAACGTATTATTTGGCATCTCACCGCAGGTAGGAGCTATTCTTACGGCAGTTATTGCTATTGGAGTGTTTCTTGTGAAAGAAGCTGGCAAGCTAATGGATCGATTTGCACAGCTGATGGGGGGCGTTTTGATTCTACTGATGATTTATGTCGCCTTTTCATCTTCTCCACCTGTAGGAGAAGCAATTGCTAAATCGTTTATGCCGGATCAAATCGATGTAATCGCAATCGTAACGCTAGTAGGTGGAACGGTGGGAGGTTATATTACGTTTGCAGGCGGGCATCGCTTGTTAGATGCAGGGATTAAAGGAAAAGCTGCCATTCCAGAAGTAACAAGAGGTGCTGTATCAGGTATTACCATAGCGTCACTCGTTCGAATCTTTCTTTTTCTCGCAACATTGGGCGTAATCAGTCAAGGATTTACGTTAAACCCTGATAACCCACCTGCATCTGTATTTCAGCTCGCAGCAGGAAACGTCGGCTATAAGCTGTTTGGTGTCGTAATGGCGGTAGCTGCGATTACATCCGTCATCGGTTCAGCTTATACATCTGTGTCATTTATTAAATCATTCAATGAAAAAATTGCTCAATATGAAAACTGGGTCATTATCGGTTTCATCACTGTATCAACATTGGTGTTTTTAACAATTGGTCAACCCGTTACCCTCTTAATTTTAGCAGGTGCTCTAAATGGACTAATCTTACCAATTTCGCTTGGCACAATGCTTGTAGCTGCATACAAGAAAAAGATTGTAGGTGACTATAAGCATCCGCTTTGGCTTACCATTTTCGGCTCTTTTGTTGTAGTCATTATGGCTGTTATGGGTGTGTATACGCTCTTTAAGCAGCTTGGACAATTATTTTAACGCAGCAGAGAACTGAGACATAAGTAGTGCAGTCCCTACTAAACCTAACCAATCAAAAGTTTATAACTTTTGATTGGTTAGGTTTTTTGTTTATTCGGAAAAACCAATTTGGAAAAAGGAATGGAGCGTAAGGCACTCGACTCCTGCAGAAGATAGAGAAAAAACTGAAATCGCACAGTTAATCTAAAGATATGGCCATAGCTATTGTTTGTCTTTTAGAAGCAATCATTTTGTTATGTCCCAAACTCTTTTTATGATTTCTAGCATAAATACTCTACTATTCCTCATATGGTAGTTAATAGATTCACATAAAAATACTTAATTGAAATGATAGAACAGCCGGAGGTGGATGATAGAGTATGACGCTATCAAAAGTAAGTAAAGAGTTAGTTGGAGTGTTGCTGCTGCTGTTGTTTGGGTATTGTTTTTTCTTTGTTGATATAGATACAAGTAACTTAGCTATTCCCACATCTTTATTGAACGTCAATACCATCTTTTTAAGCATCGTTTTTGAAGCTATACCATTTATTTTGCTCGGTGTGTTTGCATCAGCACTTATTCAAGTGTTCATATCAGAGCGAGCGATTCAGCGAATGATTCCAAAAAATCCGTATCTTGCACTCGTATCAGCCGTTGTAGTCAGCGCTATCTTACCGGTTTGTGAATGCGCTATTATTCCAGTTGTAAGAAGGCTGCTTAAAAAAGGAATGCCCCTGCATGTTGGAATGGTTATTTTAGTAGGAGCACCCATTCTAAACCCAATTGTATTTGCTTCTACGTTTTATGCATTTCAATCAGATTTATCTATCGTATATAGTCGAATGGGGCTTGCTGTGATTGTTTGTTTACTCATCGGGTTAGCAATTTATTGGACGTTTCGTAATCAAAATCAGCTTAAGGATGTTCACGTCCACGTTCATTCAGATCATGGAAAAGGAAATCGTCTGAAGCAAACGCTTTATCATGCAAGCGATGAATTTTTTGATATGGGAAAATATTTATTATTTGGAGCGCTCGTTGCAAGCCTGTTTCAAACGTTTTTGGATCGGCAGGTTCTTGTCAGCTTAGCCAGCAATGAATACGTATCCTCTGCAGTCATGATGGGATTTGCCTACGTGCTTTCCTTGTGCTCGGAAGCAGATGCTTTTGTTGCGTCATCTTTTGCTCATACGTTTACACCGACTGCGTTGCTTGCCTTTTTAGTATATGGACCCATGATTGATTTGAAAAATACAATTATGCTATTTGCCTTTTTCAAAAAGAAGTTTGCTATCCGGTTTATTCTAATGATTACGGTTATTGTTTACGGAGTTGTGATGGTTTATGGATGGTTAATGGGATGAGGAGGATATTATGAAGCGAATTGATGAACAGTTTATCACCTATATCCGAGGCATTTTCTTAATTGGGTTTGCGCTTTTAATGTTTAAGCTTATTTTAACGGAGCAAATGGTTTACTTTATTGCTCCCAAAATGATGCCGTTTATTTATTTTTCTAGCATTACATTCTTTCTCCTAGGAGTTGTGCAAATTTGGCGAAGCAGCATAAAGGTAGAGGATGGGGGAAGCTGCGCTTGCGAGCATGATCATTTTGAAAAAGGGAAGTTTAAGACCTTGTTTATTTACCTCTTATTTTTACTGCCAATTATGACGGGCTTTTTATTGCCTAATCATTCATTAGGAAGTTCAGTGGCTGAAAAAAGAGGGATTAAGTTTGCAGAAGGAGTGAAAGAAACGCCCACGCCAGAGCAGCGTCAAGAATTGCAGGAAAACGCAGATGCCGAGTTAGAAGAGTATATGAATCAAGTACTAGGAGCGGAAGTAGAAGAACCGCAGGAAGATGGAGAAGTTCCTTTAGAACACCCGGAAGGCTTCGTACCTCAGCAGGTACCAGAAGGCTATTATGAAAAATTAGAAGCTAAGCTAGTCAAGCAAGATCATATTGTAGTAAGTGATAAAGAATATATTCCAATCATGAATATCATCGAGACAAACGTTGGGAAATTTGTTGGCAAGACGATTGAAATAAAAGGCTTTGTGTATCGAGAAGAGGGGTTTAAAAAGGACCAATTCGTAGTCGCTCGATTTGGCTTATCTTGCTGCGTAGCGGATGCATCGGTATACGGAACCCTTTCAACCATTTCAGATGCTACTAAGCTTGAAACGGACGAGTGGATTAAAGTAAAAGGAACCATCGGCCAAGAAGCATATAATGGCGCTTCATTACCGTACCTAAAGATAGAAAAAGTTGAGTCGATTGCCCGCCCAAAAAATCCGTATGTCTATGAAATGTATCAAGGTGAGCAACTGGTAACACCGGGTGGGTCTTGACCATAAAAAAGAGGCGATAAATCGCCTCTTTTTTATTGAATCGCAACCGGTAATACATATAAAAGAACGGCCAGAAAATGTGTAACTGTGCCCCCAAGTACAAATAAATGCCAAATCATGTGATGGAAGCGAAAGCCTCGCCATACGTAGAAAATAGCTCCGATTGTATAAAGAACTCCGCCAATAACAAGCAATGCTAAGCCTGGTGTCTCTAATGTTGCTTTTAAAGAGTTCCATGCAAAGACAATCATCCAACCCATTAACACGTATAGGACTGTTGAAATAAAGAGGAATTTCTTTACGAAGAAAGCTTTAAACACAATTCCTGCAATTGCAATCCCCCAGACAACGGCAAAAAGGGTCCAGCCCATTGTTCCTTTCACAATGACGAATAAAAACGGTGTATAGGTTCCAGCGATAAATAAATAAATCGAGGAATGATCAAAGATTTCAAATAAATCTTTTACCTTGCCTTCAGGAAAGCTGTGAACAAGCGTTGATGATACATATAGTAATAACATGGTAATTCCATAAATCGTAAAGCTAACAATATGCCAAGGTGTACCTTGTAATGAAGAAAATACAATAAGAAGAGTGAGTCCGACAATGCTTAAAATGACCCCAATTCCGTGCGTGATTGCATTCGCAATCTCTTCACCTTTTGTAAATGTATGTGTATTCGCCACTTACAAAATCCTCTCTTTATCAAAATATATGGTCTTATTATAGACCATTTTTTAAAAATTATCTAATTTAACAACGGCTTGTACCAATAGATGGATGTGATTTATAGCTGTAAAATCACTAGTGTTGCATAAATGTTGACGCAATTTTCAGTTTAATGTTTTTTCCTGTTTAGAGCCAAAAAAGTAAATACCTTATTAAAGGTGGCTCCATCCATTTGGAAATTATGTACAATTAGACTTGTGCGACGACGACAATTTATTTTTAAGGAACGGTTTTTCCTTTAATCTTTCGTATCCAGATATGTGCCGGTTTCCATAACGAAGCCCTTAAAAAACGGCTAATCTGTAGCGTTTTTCGCTTACT
>NZ_LWBK01000050.1:0-18535 GCF_001614195.1 Bacillus sp. VT 712
TCTACCAAGCTTCACAGATAAATTGGTGCAGGAAGTAGTGAGAATGATATTAGAGGCTATATATGAACCAACTTTTTCAACGTCATCTCATGCTTATCAGAAGAAAAAGAGTTGCCATACTGCACTTCAGGAAATCCAGCGAACATTTACAGGAAGCCGGTGGTTTGTCGAAGGGGATATCAAAGGTTTTTTTGATAATATTGACCATCATACTCTCGTTGGTATCTTGAGAAAGCGCATTGATGATGAGGCATTTATTGAACTGGTATGGAAATTTCTTCGTGCTGGATATATGGAGGAGTGGAAGTTTCATAATACATTCAGTGGGGCACCACAAGGCGGTATTATCAGTCCTCTCCTTTCAAACATCTACCTAAATGAATTGGACCAGTATATGAAAAAGTCCATAGAAGAATTTAGAAAAGGTAGAAAAAGAAAAGATAATCCAGAATACGTAAGAAAATATACTCAAATGAGAACCGCATTCCGAAAATATAAGTTGGCATTAGAGAATGAACTCCATGATGAAGCCCAGCAGCAATTAAACAAGGCAAAAGAAATAAGGAAGGCATTGCGATCCATTTCTTATAGTAATCCAATGGACTCCACTTATAGACGTCTTACTTATGTACGATATGCCGATGATTTTCTTATTGGCGTAATCGGGTCAAAGGAAGATGCTAGGGGTGTTAAAGAAGCATTAACAAATTATCTGATGAAGACACTTAAATTGGAACTCTCTCAGGAGAAGACATTAATTACACATGCATCTGAAAAGCATGCGAATTTTCTTGGTTATAAAATTCGTATTTTCTCAGGGAGTGAGCCTCGAAGGGACGCCATTGGAAGAGTATGCAGATACCTAAATGGAAAAGTTCAATTAAAAATGCCTCATGAAGCTTGGGTTAATAAACTAAAGCAATATCAAGCGATTAGAATGAGTACCGATGGTACTTGGATGCCAAAAGAGAGAGTATACTTCATGCACAATGAAGATTTAGAGATTGTTTCGCAATATAACAGTGAGATAAGAGGATTGTACAATTACTATCGGCTAGCAGAAAACGTGAGTAATCATATGCATCGTTTTGCTTACTTTATGTACTACTCTATGTTAAGAACTTTTGCATGTAAATATAGAGTAGCCACAAAGAAGATTCGTAAACGTTATGAGAGAAACAAACGATTTACTATCACTTATAAAACAACTCATGGGGAAAGGAAACTATCTTTCATCGAAAGAAGTTTTCCACGACAAAAGAGTCTGAAAGAAGCAGAATTAGACCTTATCCCAAACAATCGTTACGTGCAAAGTACAACTAAACTCTCTGACCGAATCAAGGCAGAACAATGTGAATTATGTGGGAAAACAAACACAACTATTCACATGCATCACGTTAAAAGATTAAAAGATATAAGGAATAAGCCGAACAAGTCTTCTTTAGAAAAACGAATGGTCGCGAGGAATCGCAAGACTATTGCGTTATGTAAAGAATGCCATATTAAAAGGCATAAAGGTGAAGTCTAGCAGGTGACAGATGGAGAGCCGGATACATCGAGAGATGTAAGTCCGGTTCGGTGAGGAGCATTCGAAAACCTACTACAGAAATGTAGAAAGGCGTTGGATGCTTACTCTACTTTTATTTGGGCAATGTCAGCCTCTTTTAAAACGTTAGAAGAAATTGTTTCAGGAACGATGAACTTTATACCAAAAGATTTTACTTTCGAAAATTATAAGCAAATTTTTATTGAACAAAAACTGTTTCCTCGCTGGTTATTTAATAGTTTGTTTATAGCTATTGTTGGAACAGCTTTAAATTTACTGTTTAATTCTATGGCAGGATATGCACTTGCTAGGCTGAGCTTTCCTGGGAAAAAGAGCATATTCATGATGATTTTAGCCGTACTTATGATTCCAGGACAAGTTACTATGATCCCTAATTTTTTAATTTTAAAAGAGCTTGGCTGGTTAAATACGTATCAAGGAATGATTGTACCGGCAATGGTAAACGCAACGTTCATCTTTATGATGCGACAATTTTTTATTAATTTTCCAAAAGAGCTTGAAGAAGCAGCGGAACTAGATGGGTTGTCTAAATTTGGAACATTCTTTAAAGTAGTTCTTCCACTGGCAAAGCCGGCTCTAGCTGCGCAAGCAATTTTTGTGTTCATGGGCTTTTGGAATGATTTTATGCGACCTTTAATTGTTATGTCAGATACGGAAATGTTCACGCTAACTCTCGGCCTTAATACGTTCAAAGGTCAATATATTAGTTATTGGAACTATATTATGGCTGCGTCAATGGTCTTTACATTACCAATGTTATTGCTATATGCCTTTTTTAATAAATACTTTGTTAAAGGTATTTCGTTTACAGGGGGAAAATAAATCGGTGCTTAGAAGCATGTGCAGATTGTTAATCAGCGCATGTTTTTTTTACGTAGAAAAGAAAAAGTTCTATTTGAAATTTTATTTTAATAAGTTTAATTAGTTATTGAAATTTTATTTTAATGAAATTATAATGAATGTAAATTTAACTGTTTTACAGGAGGAAAAGTCATGGACAGAAACCTAACAATACTAACAACAGAATCTCGCAACGAACGCACAATGAATATCGATGCTGAAAATACAGCTGATATTTTACGTATTATGAACGAAGAAGATCAAAAAGTAGCTGTAGCTGTTAATGCAGTTTTACCAGATATCGAAGCAACCGTTGAATATGTCGTCCAGTCTTTAAAAGCCGGTGGTAGACTCATTTATATCGGCGCTGGTACAAGTGGTCGATTAGGTGTTCTAGATGCTGTCGAGTGTCCTCCTACTTTTAGTACGCATCCATCCGCTGTACAAGGAATTATGGCTGGAGGAGCAAGTGCATTTACAAAAGCGGCTGAAGGAGCAGAAGATAGTGAAGAAGGCGGTGTGCAGGATCTACAAAGAATTGAATTAACAAGCGCTGATACGGTTATTGGAATCGCTGCTAGTGGAAGAACCCCGTATGTAATTGGAGCTTTGCGGTATGCGAAAAGCATTGGAGCGAAAGCCATTGCCTTATCGTGTAATGAAAATGCAGCTATTTCGCAAGTGGCGGATCGAGCAATAGAAGTAATTGTAGGCCCTGAAATTTTAACAGGATCAACACGTTTAAAGTCTGCAACAGCTCATAAAATGATTTTAAATATGATTTCAACGGCTTCTATGATTAAACTCGGAAAAGCATATGGAAATTTAATGGTTGACGTAAATGTAAGTAATTACAAGTTAAAAGAACGAGCAGTTGGAATTATCGAAAAAGTAACAGCAGCACCATATGAAGAAGCGAAAAAAGCGCTAGAAGAGGCTAATAATGAAGTGAAGACAGCTATTGTTATGATTAAAACGCAAACAACAGTTGAAGAAGCACGAACTCTCCTAGAAAAAAATGATGGGTACGTTAGAAAAGCAATCGAGCACAGCAAGTGAAAAGGAGAGAGAAAAATGGCGACAGGCGGATTAAGAATCATTCACGCTCTACTTCCACAGCTACCTGCTTCTGAGAAGAAAATCGCAGAATATATTTTAGCTCAACCTGAAGCCGTGATGGATTACACAGCTGGTGAATTAGGTTCATTAGCAGGTGCTAGCGGAGCTGCTGTTATTCGCCTTTGTAAATCGTTGGGTGTAAAGGGGTTTCAAGATTTAAAGGTTCGGATAGCAGGAGATTTAAGCACAAAAGTGGAGCAAGGATATCGTGATATTACACCTCACGATACGATACAATCTATTGTAAAAAAAACAACAATTAATAGCGTTCAAAGCATTAGTGATACTTCTGAGCTATTACAGCACGAAGAAATTGAAAGAGCCGTTAGCGCTTTAAGCAAGGCAAGAACCATACACTTTTTTGGTGTTGGAGCTTCTCACATCATTGCCATGGATGCGCAGCAGAAGTTTTTACGAGTGAATAAGGGAGCGACAGCCTTTACTGATGTGCATATAGTAGCGACTTTAATTGCAAATGCAGGAGCTGATGATGTTGTCGTAGGGATTTCTTTTTCAGGAGAAACATCTGAGGTTATTAATATTTTATCCTTAGCAAAAAAGCGAGGTTTAACAACCATTAGCTTAACAAAGCAAGGGTTATCGTCAGTATCAGCTCTAACAGATATTTCACTTCATACTTCCTATACAAGAGAAGCGCCGTTTCGAAGTGCAGCTACTTCATCAAGGTTGGCTCAGCTTTACGTCATTGATACACTGTTTTTGGCCATGGCAAGTACGAAATATGATGAAACTGTTGGATATATAGATCGTACAAGAGAAGCAATTCAATTCTTAAAAGATAAACAAAAGTAAGGTTCTATACATCAAAACTTTGGAGAAACAGTAAAACAAAGGGGGAGCTAGCATGTCAACAGAAAATAAAGTGTTAGCAAAATCAATATTAGAAAATCTCGGAGGCGCTAGTAATATTAACGAATATACTCATTGTATGACGCGTTTAAGAGTAAAAGTAATAGATGCCAGTCTAGTAAACTTAGACACTATTAAGCGTACGGAAGGTGTATTAGGAGTCGTAGAAGAAGAGACGCTTCAAATTATTTTGGGACCGGGTAAAGTTACGGTGGTAACAGAAGCATTTGGTCAGCTGATAGATGAAGCTGGTGGTCTTGATTTAAGCGAACGAGCTGCTCAAAAGAAGAGTGAACTAAAAGCAAAAAATCAAACACCGTTTAAGCTGTTTTTACGAAGAATCGCAAGTATTTTTATTCCATTAATTCCAGCTCTTGTAGCCTCTGGATTAATTACAGGAATTACAAAGTCAGTTGTGCAGGCAGAGTGGTTAGCAGCAGATTCACAGCTGGCTTTAATTCTAACAGCTATTGGAAGCGGTTTATTTGCTTATCTAGGTATCTTAGTTGGGATTAACGCAGCAAAAGAGTTTGGTGGATCACCAGCTTTAGGAGGTCTGGCTGGTATTTTAGTTATAAATCCAGCGGTGGGAGACATTCAGCTTTTTGGAGAAGCGTTATTGCCTGGTCGAGGCGGTTTAATTGGCGTATTATTTGCCGCTATTTTTATTGCCATTGTTGAGAAAAAAGTTCGACCGTTTGTACCTCAATCTTTGGATGTTATTGTAACACCTACTGTAGCTCTTCTTGTTACTGGAATTGTTACGTATATCGTCTTTATGCCTCTTGGAGGATTCATTTCAGATTTAATTACAAAAGGGTTACTGAGCGTGCTTGACTTAGGAGGGATTGTGGCTGGCTTTGTACTGGGGGCAGCATTCTTACCGCTTGTTGTAACGGGACTACATCAAGGGTTAACGCCTGTCCACTTAGAACTCATCAATTCAATCGGGGATGACCCTTTATTACCTATTCTTGCGATGGGCGGAGCGGGTCAAGTAGGAGCCGCTTTTGCTATTTATGCAAAGACAAAGAAAAAACGTTTAAAACGAGCAATTGGTGGAGCGTTACCTTCTGGAATGTTAGGAATTGGTGAACCACTTATCTTTGGAGTAACACTGCCACTAGGACGACCGTTCTTAACGGCTTGTTTAGGTGCTGGAGTTGGAGGTGCTTTCCAAGCATATTTTAATATTGCAACTGTTGCGGTAGGGGTTTCAGGGTTACCGTTAACGTTCCTTGTTCATGCACATCAAATTATTTTATATCTAGTTGGATTATTGATTGCATATATAGCAGGATTTTTATTCACATACGGATTTGGATTTAAAGATGAAATGGCAGGAGAGTTCGATTGATAGGTATTTCTTTTTATTTAAACGATCAGTTCGCTGAACAAAGAATTATGGAAGCAAGTAAAAAAGGTGTGAAGCGAGCGTTTACCTCGCTTCACATTCCTGAAGAAACAGGCCATCTTGCTCAAAAAGCTAAACATTTACTGCAAGTAGCAAAACAGCATGAAATGGAAGTTTATGCTGATGTTTCTAAACATACACCTATTCATCTGCAGATTCCTCAATTAGAAGATTTAGTCACCTTAGGCGTAACGGGTATTCGGTTAGACGATGGGTTTGAAGTAGAAGATATTATTTACCTTTCTCAGTTTTTTAAGTTAGCTGTTAATGCCAGTACAGTGTCAGAAAGCTTTCTTACTGCGTTGGTTACAGCAGGCATAGAAGCAAATCAGTTAGTTGGATGGCACAACTTTTATCCAAGACGTGAAACGGGATTGGATGAAGTGTTTTTTCGACAGCAAAATCACATGTTTTTTCAACAGCAGATTCCAGTCATTGCGTTTGTGGCAGGGCAAAAAGAAAAACGAGGACCTTTGTTTGAAGGGTTACCTACTTTAGAACAGCATCGTACCACAAACACGCTGTTAGCAGCAGTCTGTCTAGTCGAAGAAGGGATTAGCAGTATTTATATTGGAGATCCTGAATTCAATGAAGAGATAGTAAATGCGTTAGCCGATTGGAATAAGCATAGGATATTAACTCTTCGTATGGTGACGGAAACGCTGCCAGCATGTACATACCAACTACGTCCTGATCGCTCACGAGACGTTGTGCGATTACAAGGAACGCGTACAAGTCAGAGCATAAAGCCAAGTCAAACAATTAGGCGACCGCGAGGAACCATTACGATGGACAATGAGCGGTATGGAAGATACCAAGGTGAAGTTCACATTGGTTTGAATGACTTGCCGGCTGATGAGCGAGTTAACGTAATAGGACATATTCATCCAGAAGATATAGAGTTATTAGAACTTGCTCAGCAAGCCTATAGTCTCAGGTTAATAAGAGAATAAAAGATTTTTATTTGCAAAACCTAATAGGTATCCTTTTTAGACATTTTATACTCTGCAGCATGAGAAGGAACCATTTCAAACTATAAACGAAATGGAGCGGATTATAAATGAAGAGATGGTCAATGGGAGTTTTAATAGCTGTTCTTTTAGTTAGTATAGCAGTACCTTTTTTCACTTCACCCAGTGAAGCAAAGGGACCTGGGAAGAAACAGAGTTTTAAGTTAGGTGTTGAAGTTCTTTTAGAAGATGAGTTACAACTTTTAGAAGGAAAAAAAGTAGGACTCATTACAAACCCAACAGGTGTTAATCAAGAGCTTAAAAGTATTGTTGATATTTTTAATGAACATAAAGCTTTTGATCTTGTCTCACTATACGGACCAGAACATGGAGTGAGAGGAGATGCTCAAGCTGGTCAGCACGTAGAGTTCTATATTGATCAAAAAACGGGGCTTCCTGTGTACAGTTTGTATGGTCCAACTAAAAAGCCAACGCCTGAAATGCTAAAGGGTGTTGAAGTGCTGGTTTTTGATATTCAAGATGTAGGAACTCGCTTTTACACTTATATTTATACAATGGCCTACGCAATGGAAGCTGCAAAAGAAAATAACATTCCTATCGTTGTTCTAGATCGACCGAATCCCTTAGGTGGTCAGAAGATAGAAGGACCGGTTTTACAAGAGGAGTATACTTCATTTGTTGGCATGTATCCTATTCCAATTCGTCACGGTATGACAGTAGGTGAATTAGCACAATTATTTAATCAAGAGTTTAATATTGGAGCTGATTTAAACGTAGTCAAAATGAAAGGCTGGAAACGATCAATGACAGCAAAAGATTTGCCTACAGAATGGGTTGCTCCCTCACCAAACATGCCAACAGCAGATACAGCGCTTGTATATCCGGGAGCTTCGTTAATTGAGGGTACAAATGTTTCAGAGGGAAGAGGAACAACTAAGCCATTTGAAACCATTGGAGCACCTTTTATTAACGGAGGTAATTTAGCTGAAGAGCTCAATAAACTTGCACTTCCAGGCGTGACGTTTCGTCCATCCTATTTCACTCCTTCTTTCTCTAAGCATAGTGGCAAACTTTCAGGAGGAATTGAAATTCACGTAATTAATGAATCAACATATGAACCTGTTAAAACAGGGGTAGCAATTGTAAAAACTATTCATGATTTATACCCAAACCACTTTGCGTTTAACGCTGGAAATAAACCATTCTTTGATTTGCTAGCGGGCAATAATTCAGTTAGGGAAAGCATTGAAAGTGGAAAGTCAATTCAAGAAATTGTCGCAGAGTGGAAGCCGGAGATAAACGAATTTCAAAAGTTGCGAAAAGGATATTTACTTTATAAATAAAATGAAAAGGAGAGGGATTTTATGAAAAAAGTGATGTCTGTAGGGCTTGTAGCAGCTTTAGCTACCTCAATCCTTATCCCATTTAAGACTCCTTTAGTATCAGCAGAAGAAACGCTTGATGCTAAAAGCATTGTTTCAGAAATGACGCTAGAAGAAAAAGTTGGTCAAATGCTGATGCCAGATTTTCGTAACTGGAAGAAGCAAGGGGATAAAATGGCTGTTGGATTTACTGAAATGAATGATGAAGTAGGAAGTATTATAAAAAAATACCATATTGGCGGCGTAATCTTGTTCGCTGAAAACGTGGTAGATACTGAACAAACAGTTCGATTGGTTAATGGTTTGCAAAGTGCCAGTGAAGATATTCCTCTTCTTGTTACAATCGATCAAGAAGGTGGAATTGTTACAAGGCTACAGTCGGGAACCAATCTGCCAGGAAATATGGCGCTTGGTGCTACTAGAAGAGAACGAAATGCATATAAAACTGGAGAGATTATCGGTAAAGAGCTGTCCTCTTTGGGCATTAACGTAAATTTTTCTCCGACGATTGATGTGAATAATAACCCAGGAAACCCGGTGATAGGTGTCCGGTCATTTAGCTCAGACCCAAAGTTAGTAGCAAAATTAGGTGTTCAAACAATTAAAGGATTACAAAAACAAAATATTGCAACGGCAGCCAAGCATTTCCCAGGACATGGAGATACCGCGGTAGATAGCCATTACGGTTTACCTGTTGTATCACATGATAAAAAGCGCTTAGATGAAGTGGAACTTTATCCTTTTAAACAAGCGATGGATGCAGGTGTAGACATGATTATGACGGCGCATCTACAATTTCCAGCCCTCGATGACACAACGTATACAAGTAAAAAGGATGGTCAACAAATTACGGTTCCAGCTACATTATCGAGAGGGATTATAACCGATCTTTTACGAAAAGAGCTTGGATACAATGGAATTGTAGTTACAGATGCATTAAATATGAAAGCTATTTCGGATAATTTCGGCCAAGAAGAGGCTGTTATTATGGCTATTAATGCTGGCGTAGATATTGCACTTATGCCCGCTCAAGTCAACTCTATTGAAATGGAAAAGAATTTAGAGGATGTTTATAGCGGAGTAATAAACGCAGTCCATAGTGGAGAAATTCCAATGGCTGAGATCAATGACTCTGCCGAACGAATTATTGATTTGAAAATAAAGAGAGGCATTTATGAAGCAACTGATCAAAATGTAGATAAAAAAGTGAAAAATGCTCTAAGGGTAGTAGGAAACAAGGAGCATGTAAAAGCAGAAGAAAAAATGGCAGAAGAAGCGGTGACATTACTAAAAAATGAAAAGCGTACTTTGCCATTTAAACCTAAAAAACATGAAAAAGTATTGGTGGTTGCCCCTTTCAAAGACCAGACGGATGCAATGGCGCGCACAATTCAAGAGCTAATAGATAAAAAAAGGATTAAGTCAGTAGATGTAGAACGTTTAGAATTTGAAAATAAGACGTTTACAGAGGAAACTAAAGAGAAGATAAATGAAGCTGATTATGTTATCACAGGTTCATATATAGTGAAAAATGACCCGGCAGTGAACGATGGGGTAATTGATGACACAATTCAAGATTCATCCAAATGGGCAACAGCTTTCCCAAGAGCCGTTATGAATTACAGTCAATCACAGAGTAAAAAGTTTGTATTAATGAGTGTGCGAAATCCTTATGACATAGCAAATTTTGAAGAAGCTAATGCTGTTTTGGCGGTGTACGGTTTTAAAGGATACACGAATGGACGCTATCGTCAGCCAAATATTCCAGCGGGTGTTAAAACCATTTTTGGAGCTTCTGATCCAAAAGGAAAGCTTCCCGTAGCTATTCCTTCTGTCACAAATAAAGGCGAAACGCTATACCCGTTTGGCTTAGGATTAAATATTAAAAATAATAAGCCTTTAAAATAAACAAAAGAGCTACCTACATAGGTGGCTCTTTTTGTTCTTCAATTAAGAGTTGAATAAGGTTTTTTAACTGTTTAAACTCCTCTGATGTACCGACTACTGTTTCGCTTAAAGCATGCAAAGTACTGCTAATGACAAACGAGCGTATTTGAGGCTGACGAATAAGCTCTTCTTGTAAGAATGTTAGTAATTCAATAATTTTTGGCTTGTCTACATCATCAGCATCTTCCGCTTCTTTTGTTACTAATAAGATAGAGGCTCGAATCTTTTGTTCTGTTGTTTGAGGAGAATGATTGTGAAAAGGAATCCACTGTGTTAGCAAGTCAGGATCAAAAAGCATTTCTTGGCTAGTAGAGACATTTTTCACTAGATGAACTAATCGGTCGACGGTATAACGAATGATTTTAGGTGCGTCAATTTGGTTATGGTGTGCCATGACGCTGTAGTGAAAGTTGCGGTGTAGAATGCCTAAAAACATAATGGCGCAGTCCAGTAAGTAAGCTTTTTTATCTGAGCCAAATAAGTCAATTAATCGATTGTAAAGCCAGTGTAATTCGTAAAGCTGAGCTTGTTTAAAATGCTCCTTTAGCTCAGCGTTATTCGAAAAGAAAATCTCTTCAAATAGTGTAAACAATTGATTTTGATGGTGCATTTGTACCTGAAGTTCAATTTGCTTAATGAATATATCTAAGTCTGAACGGTTTTGGCCAATTAAAAATTCATTTCTTTTGGTTTCTAACTCATCATAAACCGACTCGAAAATTTTAATGACTAGCTCATTCTTAGACGAAAAGTAATTATAAAACGTACCTTTTGAAATGCCGCTATCTTCAACGATATCTTGTATAGATGTTGCTTGGAATCCTTTTTCAACAAAGAGCTTATGAGCGCTCTTTAGCATCAATTCTTGTTTTTTATTCATTTCATCACCTGCAATAAAAGTGTACTAGCTGTCTATTTATTTATGATACAAGAGAAAAAACGTTTACACAAACTCTTTTAAAATCACAGCTTTTTTTTTGTTGCAAAAAATGAACTGAAGGTATAATATACAATATGTGAACTTATAGTATAAAAAAATATACTTATGGTTTAGTGAGAGGAGGAACTTTATGCAAACTACAAAAAAACCACCATATGGAATTATTGGTATTTTACTTATAGGAGCATTTATTTCATTACTTAATGAGACATTATTAAACATTGCTTTACCATCTATAAAAAATGAGTTAGGAGTAACAACATCAACCGTTCAGTGGTTAACGACAGGTTATATGCTTGTCAATGGTATCATGATTCCAACCACTGCTTTTTTAATTCAACGATACTCGGTCCGTGGCTTGTTTTTAACAGCGATGGCTCTTTTTACAACGGGTACAGTAGTAGCTGGAGTAGCGCCGGAATTTGGAGTATTGTTAGCTGCACGTGTTATTCAAGCATCAGGAGCAGCTATTATGATGCCGCTATTAATGAATGTGCTGTTAACGAGCTTTCCAATTGAAAAGCGCGGAGGAGCAATGGGTATTTTTGGATTGGTGATGATTTTTGCACCTGCAATCGGCCCAACTCTTTCAGGATGGTTAATTGAACATTATGACTGGAGAATGCTATTTCACGTTGTGACGCCAATTGCATTTGTTGTTCTTGTATTAGCATTTTTCTTGTTGAAAGATCAAAAAGAAAAGATAGATATTCAGTTAGATAAGCTTTCTTTAATTCTTTCGGTATTTGGATTTGGTGGTTTACTGTACGGGTTTAGTTCAGCTGGAGATAAAGGCTGGGGATCACTAGAAGTATACGGAACGATTATCGTTGGAGTAATTGGGTTGGTTTTATTTATTACTCGCCAGTTTAAGCTTGAAAAACCAATGCTAGAGTTTCGTATCTTTAAATATCCAATGTTTGCATTGTCATCTGCCATCTCAATTGTTATTACGATGGCATTATTCTCTGCAATGCTATTGCTACCAATGTACGTACAGAGTGCTCGAGGGATTTCGCCCTTAGATTCAGGATTATTGTTATTACCGGGAGCCTTAGTGATGGGGATTATGTCTCCAATTACAGGCAAGCTGTTTGATAAATTTGGCGCACGCGTGCTAGCTGTAATTGGGTTAGCTATCACAGGTGTTACGACGTATATGTTTAGTCAATTATCATTGACAACTACATATACGGAGCTAATTATCCTATACACGGCTCGTATGTTTGGTATGTCAATGGTTATGATGCCGATTATGACAAACGGATTAAATCAGCTTCCACAGCAATTTAATCCGCACGGCACAGCGATGAATAATACGTTACAACAAGTGTCAGGAGCTATTGGTTCAGCTTTACTTGTAACGGTTATGTCTAACCGCACAGAATTTCATGCAGAAGAATTAGCAAAAGAGGCAATGAGTAATGGAGCCGTTGCACCAACGGCTGATTTGCAACAGCAAATTGGACTGCAGGCCATGGTTGAAGGGATCAATGATTCATTTTTAATTTCATCGATACTTATAGTGGTGGCATTAGTCTTATCGCTCTTTATGAAGCGAGTAACAGTTAGCGGAGTTACACAAGACCAACAAGCTGTTAAAAGAGAACAGTTTGCTAAATAAAATAAAAAAGGTAAGGTTCACTTATAAGTGAACCTTACCTTTTTTTATGAATATGTTCGTTGTATAGTGAAAAAGTATGATGAGTCTTGAAAGGAGAATGAGGAGTTATGTGGCAATCTCTTCAAGGTGAACGTATTTGTCTAACCCCAATCCAACTTGAGCACGCACCGGAGCTTTTTAAAATTTGGTCTAATCAAAAAGTTACTGAATTCATGAATATTGATTCTTTTTGTGATGAAAAGCAAGCAAGGGAAATGATTGCTTTTCTACAGAATCTAGCGAAGGAACAAAAAGCACTACGCTACACAATCTTTCATAAAGAGCAAGCAAAGATTATTGGTTCATGCGGATTTAATCAAATAGATACTCATAACCAGCATGTAGAAATTGGCTATGAAATAGACGAAGTATTTTGGGGACAAGGATATGGTTCAGAGGTAGTTCAACAATTGGTTCATTATGGTTTTGTGAGCCTTGATATGGTTAGGGTATCGGCTAAAGTAGAGCCAGCAAACAAGGCGTCCATTCATTTACTAGAGAAAAATCATTTTCAGTATGAGGGAACTCTGCGAAAAGTTGAAAAGTCAAAAGGGATGTTTGTTGATTTATGCATGTATGCTCGAATTAAATATGAGTAATAAAAACGCGTCAAGTTTTAGCCTGACGCGTTTTTAATTAACTTGTATAAATAAAGCTTAGCCCGATTGATTTTAGTAGCTTTCGATAAGCAATGGATGTTTGGTCAGCTGCGATATGAGCTTCCATTTGTAAATCAAGAGGGAGATCTTCGGGCTTTTGGTTTTCAACCATTTCGCGATCTTCATCGAATACCCGAAGGTTAAAGTCATAAACACCTTCAACAGGAGAATCTTTGTCAAAGTTGCGAGCAATAGGTACAAATAAGCGCGTTTCACGAGCGGAAACTGGACAAACCGCATTCATAATCCAAAGCTGGCCACCTTCAGGAAAATAAACTTTTAGTGTAGCAGTGAAAGGTGGGTACACGTCAAATACCCGCAGCCATTTAAAGTTTTCTGGATTTAAGTGTGCTTGTTCTTTAGAGTAATTGCTTACAGTGCTTAAGTATTCCACGTTTAAACCATAGTCTGTTTTATCAACCTTATATCTGGGAACAAAGGCATTGTTTCGATCGCCAAATGTATCCGTATGAACCCAGGCAAAATGTGCAACATCCAAAAAGCCTTCCATCTGTCGACCTGCCGAACCCCCTATATCAAAGCTAGGACAAACAATTTGTTGAAAGTCAGGGTCATCCCAAGCCTGAAACTGTGGAATGTTATCCATTTCGCCTGTTAACGATGTCCAAATGAGTCCAAATTGCTCGATAACAGGGTAAACCGTCATGCAGAGGCGAGGAGATATATTTGCATCAGGATGCGCTGGTATCGATGTACAAGCTCCTTCTGTGTTATAGCGAAATCCGTGATAAGGACATACAATTTCCTCCTCTTCTACCCAACCCATACTAAGGGGAGTGCCACGATGAACGCAGAGGTCTCGAGCTACGACAACTTGTTTTTTAGTGCGATATACAACTAAATTGACATCTAATAGCTTAACGCTAAGCGGCTTTTCGTTTACCTCAGCTGCTTGTGCGATGGGATACCAATAGGTCGAAAGAGTCGTCCAATCCTCCTTGCTAAACGTACAGTCACGCGGATAAGGTGTTTTTGGGGGAGATTTTTTAAGCGTTTGTTGTTGGTCCATTTATCTTCTTCCTTTCTAGTTTCTTGAATGTTTTACCAGTGTAACTCATTTTTAGAAAATTCTCATTTTTATTGTTAGATATTCTTACATTCATTTGAATTTTTGTAGATTATAGTGAATCAGATAGATACATTTTGGATAATAAATGAAATAAAATGTTTCAAAGAATAGAAAAATATGATATAATTACGATTGACGCTGGCGTAGCTCAGTAGGTAGAGCACTTGCATGGTAAGCAAGAGGTCGCAGGTTCAATCCCTGTCGCTAGCATAATACGTGTAGTATCAAGGGTTCAAGGCAGTTTTAAAATTTAAGAATGTGAAATGGTCGCTGCTGAAATTAGCACCATTTACCTAAACCTCTTCATGGTTCTCCATGAGGGGGTTTTTTTTGTTGCTCTTGAAATTTGCATTACAAGATTTTATTGACGATAGGGAATTTAAAAATTTATCACCTAAAACAATCATCGGTTACAAAGATATTTTAGGACAATTTGTTAACTACTGTAACGAAAATGAAGTAATAAATGTACAAGATATTACTCAAAACACAATTAAAAAGTATCTAATGTACTGTAAAAATACTCTAAGAAACAACCCAACAAGTTTGAATCACAAATTAAATCGTTTGAATGCTTTTTTAAATTATTTAGTGGAAATCGAAATGATTGAGAAGAATCCTGCAAAGAAAATTAAACGAGTAAAAGAAGACATACGTATTGAAGTATTTTCTGATTACCACATCAAACAAATGTTGAACTACTACAGAAGAATTAAGCAGCGTGAGAAGGCGTTTTACGCTTATAGGGACTATTCTATCATTGTCACATTCATTTCAACAGGTATCCGTTTAAGTGAGTTATGTTCGTTAAAATGGTCAGATGTCGATTTTACAAATCAGAGTATAAGTGTTTACTCTACAAAAACAAGGCAACATGACACAATACCTGCCACAGATAAATTAATGAAGGAATTAGCAAGCTATAAGGTTTATTGTGAACAAAAATTTGAAGTATTGAATGAACATGTTTACACAAATAATAAAAATCAACCTTTGACTGCTAATGCTGTACAAAATGTATTTAAACGTTTAGCAAAAATAATGAATTTTAAAGATGTACGTTTAACTGCTCACACGTTCAGACATTCATTTTGCCAACGGTGTATTCAATCTGGAATGAGTACATTTGCTGTTCAGAAGTTAATGAGACATTCAAGTATTAAGATGACGGAAAAGTATGCAGCAATGTGGGGAAATGATTTGAGAGACCAGAATGACAAATATAACCCACTTAATAATCTTGAAGTTTAAGAAGGAATTGCATTGAAATTATCAACGGATTCTAAAAAGAAATTAAAAGAAATTACAAACTATCATAACACGAAACTAAATATGCCAGAGGAAGGGTTTACTGATGAACAAATGCTTAATTTTTGTGTGAATTTAGTACACAAAATCTTCATTACTAAAGAATTCAATCTACAAGAAAAAAAGTAAATTTGCACACAAAAGAGGGAGTCAGATGCTCACAACATCTTACTCCCTAGCATGGTATAACAAATACACCATAAAAAGATAATTTAAGTATAGGACACTTGTCAGAAAAATTCAAGGTCATGTACTGGTATTTGTTATGCCCTCAAATATACTGAGTGGGGGTATATAAGATGAGAACGGGGAAAATAGAACAATTTAAATCATTAAGCCAATTTAAAAGTTTGAAGGATTTTAATAATAATATTGAACAATGGATGGTTGACTATAAGTCAGAATTTACAAAATCAGAACTAATTGCTTTTAATCGTTTAAAGAGATACGCAGCAAAGGTGTATGGTGTATCAAATGTGTCAATTAACAAGTTATCTGCTATAAGTAAAGAGTTAGATCAAGGTGGTATTTCTCGTTCAACATTTAAACGTATGCTAAAAAAAGCTAAACATTTTGGTATTATTACAGTTTACGATACTGAAAGAACAGATGGGTCAACATCTACAAACATCTATGTTTTTAATTGTTATTCAATTGAACCGTGCCAAAAAGAACAAGAAGTGTTACAAACCGCAGTACAAGAGGATTTAATTGAAAATCAATTGAACCACCATAAAACAGAAAACAAATCTAAAACAAACAATAAATTAGATATACGTAAAGACAACGCTATTAAAGATATTCCATTTGAGTATCAAGATTTATTAAAGGACTATGGATATTCCCCAAAACAGATTGTTGAGTTTTATAAGTGTGTTAAGTATGCTACAAAGTATTTAACTTACTACACTGACCAAGATAAAGTTAAATTAGGTTTAAGAGCGCTAAAGCAAATGATTATTAATAAAAAATTAGGTTACAAGGTTCGTAATATGTTTGGATACTATACACAGATACTTCATAACTTTCTTGATGTTGATTACCTTCAAATGGTAAGAAATGTGACTCTTGATTGATCATGATGATTCACGATGACTCACAAGCAATCACGGTGGAGCGAGGTGAATCTGGAAGCGAAAATATGACAAAAATAAAATGTAACGTTTTTTAAAACTCTTGAAACCCTTGTGACTGTAAGGTTCGTCAATTTTTTCTCAAGTTTGTACTATATGAAGAAATATAGAGAAAAAAAGCGTTATAAAGCGATAAAAACTTTGTAGCCCTAGAGAGAGTAAGGGTTTCAACGATAGTAAAAATATGTAAAAACTTTATAAACGCTGATATATCAACATTCTTCTTGAAAATTGGATGGTATTTAAGGGAAGCAATAAGCTTTAGTAGCTAATACAGAAAAATAAATAGCGTGGACACTAGTTAATACGCCTTAATCCCTTGTGGCTCTAAGGTTCATCAATTTTTCCGCAAGTTTGTACTATATGAAGAAAAGAATGTTCCAAGTTTAGAAAATTCTTGAAACCCTTGTGACTCTAAGGTTCATGTGATGTACTGTAAAATGCTTATTATGATAAAGATAAAATGTATGGTAGCGAAAACGAAAACTCTTGAAACACTTGTGGCTGTAAGAATTAAGGGATATATCGCAAAATGCTTATTATGATAAAAAGAAAACTTTACCATTTAGAAGATTCTTGAGTCCCTTATGGCTGTAAGGTTTATGAGGCATCGTGCAAAATGCTTATTATGATAAAGATTAAATGTTTCATTGATTATTAATACATATTAGTAGTGAATGAAGGATTTAATCCTTCGCTTCCTTGAATGTTTCCTCACTTAATAATGTTAACTTTATTATTTAGTTTCACACAAAGAGTGCGTCCCCTCAACGCACTCTTCTTTTTTAGTCATATTTATGACTTGAAATGACTTGAAATGACTTTTAATGATTTACAATGACTTGAAATGGAGTGATAAATAACAATGATTGAATTTATCAGTTCGATACCTCCAGATTTAACGCCAGTTCCCTTTATCTTAGCAATATTTGCATGGCTATTGTTTGATACACGAAAAGAAGCAAAAACACGAGAAGACAAACTAATGGGACAGATTGAAAAACAAAATGCTCAAATGGACAGAATTGTCGATTCATTGGACAGTTTAGAAAAACAAGTAAGACAGTTGAAAGGAGCTAAGTAATGGACATTAGCACACAAGGTTATGATAATCTTCGCAACTATATTCAATCAAACTGGAAATATATCGAATTACAATCATCAGCAGGTACAAGCGTCATTCGTTTAACAAATACAGATTCAAGAGTAACTATAACTAACAGCAATGGAAAAATTACATATGTGTTAGTTTTAAAAGGTTCAGATGTTCCAGTGGGAACTGAAGTTGCAAAAAGTGCTATCTTCAATGTTGCAAGTGGAGGTACAGCTTTCTCTACAGAAACATTCACATCGTTTACATTTGCAGGTACACAAGATGAATTGTAAGCCCGTAATCAAACAACGCATATAAAACATCAGGCACCTCCGGTACGATAAATGTATCAATCAAAGGAGGTGCCATTATGTCTACAAACAAATTAACCATTGTTCCCGTCAAACTCGATCCTATTCCAGTTGAAATTTCTTCGAATCATTCTCTCCAATACACTGCTGAGCCAAGTTGTGTAATTAAAACCGCTGTGGCTGAAATTTCCTTCTTCAATGGCGTAGATGAGCGCATTATCCAAACCA
>NZ_LWBK01000051.1:0-17119 GCF_001614195.1 Bacillus sp. VT 712
ATGTAGGCACACAGATGCCCAGAGACATGGGAGGGTACGTCATCATAAGTTACGCAGAGATCCATTGTGCATCACATAATTCTCTGACACTACTTACCACTATTAACCAGTAGTGACCGCGTAGCGTACCCATATAATGGAATAGTTTCTCATAATATAAAAATATTGTTAGGAAGCGTGTCGAAAAATATTTTTTTGACACCCCACCAACGGCTCAAACCGTTGATAAATCAACATTTATAGAGGGAGGAGAGAATATGGGTTATATCTTACCTATTACACCGTATCAATCGATTCAATATGCGCAAAGAAGTCAGCTGAAAAACAACACGCCGCTAACCGTGCAAAATGTCCAACCAATTGCGAGCTTACAAAATAAACGAAACTCTACATTACCTTTATCTTCCATGAACAACTACGTGCGCTATCAGCATAGAAAAGCTCCACAATTCATTGAGCAAGATGTTCCAAAAGGAACGTATATCAACGAGAAAGCCTAAACATTCTCGTTGTGTTAATCTAAAAAAAGAAGGCGATGCTTTTATTCTGTATTAACAAACGCTAATACTTTTGAATAAAAAGTGCATCGCCTTGCTGCCATTCTGCGTATAATACTTGTTTAACACTAGGAATTCCTTGCTTTCCGATTTCTTGATGTAACCATTCCTCTGTAAAACCTGACTCCGTTAAATTTTTAGTCAAAATACGGCCGTCACTGATAAAGGCAATTGGAAGAGTCGGTTGTGTAACAGGTAATTGAAAATCACCTTTGGTAGGAGCAGCATAGTCTGACTTTAATAAAACGCTCATTGTGCCGTCCGTTTCTAAGATGGCATATGCTACTTCACGAATAGAGAAAGCGTTCTTAGAGCGGAGCATGTGCAATAGTTGATCAATATCTAATCGATTACGCTGCAGCTCTTTGTAAGAAACCTTCCCATTCCGAATAATAATGGAAGGTCGTCCTTCTAGAAACAAACGAAAAGGAATATTTTTTTGTGTAATAACTTCCGTAAAGTAAATGAGTGCGCCCCAAACAGCTACAGCAAATACAATCCTTCCAATACCTATTTCAGAATCATATAGCGCGTTTCCAACCAGTTCACCTAGCACAAGCGCTGAAATGAAATCAAACGTTGTGAGCTGTGTGATGGTCGCACGCCCCAATAATTTCGTCAAAAAAAACAAGCAAATAAAGCCTACAAATAACTCTGAAGCAATTCTTATAAATTCCATTATTTCACCTTGTTTCCATATTTATTTATTAGTATGGAAAGATAAATGCTCTTTTATCCAATGAAATTTGACATGAAAAAGCCATGTATCCAAAGAGGATTTTTACTTGTATCTACATCAAGGCGTACCTACTTCTTTTTGCGTTTGTCCTTCCAGGAGAAATAAAATGCTTGGACAAAAAAAGAAAGACAAGTAACCAAAGAGCAAAAGTTTCTCCAATGCCCATTACGCGAAATGGACTTATGGCATTGTTTAGCGCCTCATGAATAGTGAATTGTTGAGAAATATCAATAACCAAGGAAAATATTATTAAACAGCTTAACACTAGAAAAGCAATACCTATAATTTTCATCGCTTACACACTCCATTTAAGTAACTTTCCCTTTTTATCTCAATTTATAAAAAGATATAAAATGCAAAATCTCACATAAGAAATCCCTGTAAGGTTAAGATAATAGAAATAAAAAGAAAGGTGTTTCATTTCATGCCTTCGTTCTTTAAGAAACAAAAAAAACAAAAGAATTCGCATACGGCCAATGATTCTAATTCTTGTGTAGAATCTTCTCTAGAAGCAAACCGTCAGTACATCGCACAGAAAATGGGTGACAGTTCGGATATAGTTGTTCGACATTTAAAATTAGGGCTGAATTTGGAGATAGAAGTTGCAATTATTTATATAGAAGGAATTGTAGACAATCAATCTATTCAAGATTCTTTAATTGATTCTATAACCAAAGAGCCGAGCAAAACAAATATAACTGTAAATAATGCTTTAGACGTCATTTCGGAAAGTATCATAACCACGGATGGATGATTTATCCGTTATGAATAAGTGGGAAGGCGTGTTTTTATCCTTAACAACAGGTGACACAATTACTAGTAGATGGGATAAATAAAGTGCTAAGCGCCAGTGCTGCTGGGGGAGAAACTCGAGCTATTTCTGAATCGACTACTGAAATGGTTGTTCGTGGTCCAAAAGCTGCGTTTACAGAGTCTATAGGAGTAAATCTAGCACTGGTAAGGCGGATTATTAAGAGTCCTGACTTACGGACGGAGTCTTTAAAAATAGGTTGTATAACGAAAACCAAGGTCAATCTAATGTACATAAACAGCGTCGTGAAAGAAGAAATTATTCAAGAAATGCGCAACAGGCTGAAAGAAATCGATATCGATAGTATCCTTGAATCGGGATATATTGAACAGTTTATTGAAGATCAAACACTGATGCCGTTTCCTACCGTTTACAATACGGAAAGACCAGATGTAGTAGCGGGAAATTTATCAGAAGGATGAATAGCTATTTTTGTAGATGGAACACCTTTTATATTAATCGTTCCGGCTATTTTTATGCAGTTCTTCCAATCTCCAGAAGACTACTATGCTCGCTTTGACATTGCAACATCTATTCGTTTATTACGAATCTTTATGTTTCTTATTTCGCTAATTGCTCCAGCTATGGTTATTGTTGTTTCAATTACAGCTATAGCTAGCTTTGCGAATCCAGCTTTTGAGATGGCTATTTCAGCTCGATCAATTCGCTTTTTATTTATGCTAGGTGCAGCAAGTTTATTTAAAGTTGAATCCCCTTCACGCCTTTCTTATCCTTTTGGCATCACTATTTTATTTATATCCATTATGAGTGCAAGCAATGTTCAAGAGCATCTTCAAGAAGGGTTAACAATAGTAATAAAGGTTTTACATATCCCTCTTTTTGTAGTCATTCCGCTGGTGCTTCTTTTTGTCGCATTTCTAAGAAACCGAAAGAAATTCTCTAGCAAACAGGCTTAAAATAATGCTAGCCATCATTAAATTAAAAATGACGCAAACAAAAAGCGCGCTGCTTATAGGCAACACGCTTTTTGTTTTGACTATAATAAAACACGTTTTTACAGCTTTTTAACCATTTCCACATGTGGAATGCCAGCATCCATAAATTCACCTGAAACCGTTACGTATCCGAGCTTTTCATAGAAGCCTTCGGCATGAGTTTGGCCATGGAGCTTGAGTTTGGATAAGCCTTTATCTACAGCTAGGCTTTCCATTTTGCTCATAATAAGTTTACCAACACCTGCTTTTCTATGTGAAGGCATGACGCAAATACGCTCCATTTTACCGTAGCCATCAACTACGCGTAGGCGACCGGCTCCTACTGGCTTACCTTCATCATACACAACGATATGTGTTGCTTCTTCTTCGTATTGATCGATTTCTTCTTCCACATCGACCTTTTGTTCCTCGACGAAGACCTTCATTCTTACATAGTACGCATCTTCCCGCTCGTCTTTTGTTGCTACTACTTTAATTTCCATACATCTTTATTCCTTTCCAAATCTAAAAGTTTCAAAGACCGTCCACGTGTCATTTTCTAATTGGTACATTAAGTGAAAGCGATCGATAACTTCTTCGTGCGCAACGTCTACTAATTTAAGCTGACTGTATACATCTAAATGCTCATCATCTGAAAGTCTTTGACCAATTGTGATATGTGGAATAAACGTGTATTCAGTCGGCTGTTTAAGTTGCCCTTCGTGTAGCATATTGTAAAGAGCCGTTAGTTCTGCTTTTTGTTCGACTTTTAAATAAATCACATTGTTCACAGGAGAGAATGAACTAACTTTGGTTACGTTTAGCGTGAATGGCTTAGCATCTTTTGCAACTTGACGAAGCTGAGCAGCGATATGCTCAATTTCAGTTTCTGAAGCTTCAAATACTTCTTTTACCGTTAAATGTGGTGCAATTAATGAATAATGAGGGTCGTAGCGCTTTCGGTAAGAGTTCGCTACATCTTGCAGTTTTTTTGATGGAAAAAGAACAACGCCAAATTTCATAAAAATCCCTCCAACATAAATGATTTAAAATATGTATATCATTTGTTTAGTATAACAAATTTTCCGACAATGCGACATCTTTCTAGCGAAGCATCATCTCAAGTGAACGTTTAATATCTTTCTGCCAATATTTCCACGTATGATTGCCATCAAATTCATCGTAAAAGACCGCATAGCCCTTAGACTTCATTGCTTCATGAAGCTGTCGGTTCGGCTCAATAAAATTTAATACGCCGTCTTTTGTTGTTTTTACAGCCGTTTCTTGTGTGCCGATGACGTGATATAAATCAAGCAGAGAAGGAGTTGAAAATTCGTTTACAGCTTTTAAGACATCTTCATTTACAAACGGTGAATGCATAATAACGTTGCCGAATGTATTTGGATATTGAATGGCTGTTACTAAGGAAACGGTCGCAGCTAACGAATCCCCAATTAGCGTTCGGGTTTTCCCCATTTGATAAGTAGGATATTTATCATCGAGAAACGGAATGAGTTCATGAGCTAAAAAGCGAATATATGCTTCGTTCTGTGAGCCGTTCGGATGATATTTTTCACGACGGTCGGACGGATCTTTATAAGGGATACCAACGAAAATGGTGCGATCGATAGTAGATTCTTTCATAAGCTCATCAATTAAGCGAGGAGCTCGACCGTACATGACATAATCCTTCCCATCTTGTGCGATAAGCAGTGAGTATTTATACAGCGTTGAATAGTTTGAAGGTAAATACACAAGCAGCGTCACGTCTTCTTGAAGTGATTCGCTGTAAAAAGATAGTTCTTCTAAATGACGTTTGCTTTCTGACATGATATCGACTCCTATACTGATAGTGAATGAAAACGCTACCTTTATTGTAGCATATTTAAGCTAGGTAGGATAAAGAGAAAGCCATCGTCTCTTACTTAGACAATGGCGTAAACTTTTCAAACAGCTCTTTTTCTTGGGAATTGCTTGGATCAATCTCACGAATAATGTACTCTTCTTCTTGTTCGTTAATAACGACATATTCTTCTTCATTTTTAATATAGCTATACACAGCGTTGTTCGAGTAATAGCCATTCACGTTATCCAAAATGACATTCTTCGTCTTTTTATCATACAAGCGATACGTATCATCTTTACGGATAATGGAGTAATGATTCCCAGCGAAAAACGCAACTTCGTCTTTATTGCTGCTAAATCCTGAGATAAGTAAAAAGATAATCTGACTAATGAAAAACAATGCTGTGATGACAATCGCTGCTAGTAAAATAATTTTCCCGAGCTTTTTCGGCTTATATTCTTCTTCGTGTTGTGACATGCTGGTGCGTAACCAATACCTAAAGGACTGATTTTGCGCTGTCCCTCCTTTTTCTTTCAATCAATAAAATAATTATACCAATTAATAGGCAGGTTCGCATATTTGTGTGTGGTGGAGGCCCTGGTGAAAAAGGATTTTGATTGAATGTGTAGAACTATTGAAGATAAGTGGCATGTACATCATTAGACAAAGGAGAGGGAGAAGATGACATCAAAAAAAATCCCAACAAGTAAAGAAGTAACGGCAGCGACGCTGGGTTTATTGGAAGAAAGAGGCGTTTCAGTATTTGATATTGCAGAGATTGTGTATGACCTTCAGCTGCCTTATCACCCAGACCTAACCATTCAACAGTGTGCAGAAAGCGTTGAGCGTGTTTTGCAAAAACGTGAAATTCAGCATGCGCTTTTAGTCGGCATTGAACTAGATAAATTAGCGGAACGAGGCAAGCTCTCAGAACCTCTTCAAAGCATTGTAGAGCAAGATGAAGGGCTATTTGGCGTTGATGAAACCATTGCTTTAGGGGCAGTCCTTACATATGGAAGCATTGCTGTGACGACATTTGGTTATCTGGACAAGGTAAAAGTAGGCGTCATTAAAAAGCTAGATTGTAAAAAAGAGAATGAGCATAAAGTTCATACGTTCTTAGATGATTTAATTGCGAGCGTTGCTTCAAGCGCAGCAAGCCGCTTGGCTCATCGGCAGCGAGACGAGCTAGAAAGCTACCAAGAATCTCTAGAGAAACGATAATCATTTCATAAAAAAAGCGAGAACATGCATCTCGCTTTTTTTGTTAGAGTTTTGTAGAAAGAAGGTGACTAAGAGAGCTAAGACCAAGCTTCTCGTAAAAGGATTGGGCTTTTTGATTAAAAGCCCACACGGTCAGTTGAAGCTCACTTGCCCCTTTTTTACGCCCCCATTCTTTTGTTCGATGAAATAGCTTTTTTCCAATTCCATAGTTATTCCACTCTTTTTTAACACCAAAATATTGAATGTAGGCAGTATACATGAAAGATTGATCGTTAACAGGAGGGGAGTATTTTAGCTCAACAACGGAAGCGCCGATGATACGCCCGTTGTATTCAGCAATTAGAATGTCGGTGGAGTTGTAGTAGAGGATGGCCTGATACTGTTCATACGAAATAACGATATGGTCTGTGCTAAATAAAGAGGGTAAAGCGTGGGCGTGAAGCTCCAAAGATTCTTTTAAAACCGCATTAACGCCTTGATAATCATCTATTCTTGCTGTTCGGTAGACGATTTCCATTTTTCGTTTCACCTGCTTTTTTATCAGTTTGCATACCACTAGTCAAAAGCCCACTGAGCGTGAATACTTATAGCATATGAAAAAAAAGAAGGAATGTTAAAAATAAGTAGTTCATTTTTTGTGGAGAAACAATGGAAATAGCATATCAATTTTAAGACCAAATCGCATAGTGATTTGGTCATTTAATTTTATTGGTATATCAATGCTTTTACTCAATAAAGATATAAAATAACATAGGAAATCGCATACTAAATAACAGAGTGACAATAACTGTTGTCAAAGTGAAAATTAGAATGCCAAAATGGGTGTTAATTACTGTGCTAATTTATAGTCTATATGAGGTAAGGTTCGTCTATAATTTTCAGACGAACTTTTTTATTTTTTTAAGAAACATTGTAAATTTATGTTAAAATAACCAAAAGATATTTAAAAAAATGAAGGAGAGAGATTATGAAATTTGTTCTTATATTCGGACCTCAAGCGGTTGGCAAAATGACAGTAGGACAAGAATTAGCAAAAATAACGGATTTGAAACTTTTTCATAATCATATGACGATTGATTTGGTTAATAATTTCTTCGACTACGGCACTAAAGAAGGAAAGAGATTAGTCAGTCTGTTTCGTCAAGAGATATTTGAAGAAGTATCAAAGAGCAATTTGTATGGAATGATTTTCACTTACGTTTGGCCATTTAATATGAAAGATGACTGGGATTATGTTAATAAAGTTTCACAGTTGTTTGAGTCCAGAGGAGGTACTGTTTACTTTGTAGAACTTGAAGCTGATTTGGAAGAAAGACTTGAGCGAAATAAAAGTTCTAATAGACTTGAACATAAGCCATCAAAGAGGGATATTGAATGGTCTGAAGGTGATTTAAAAAATTCGATGGAGAAATACAGATTGAATTCTTTAGAGGGTGAAATTAAATATTCAAACTATACGAAAATAAACAATACAAACTTGAGTGCGGATGAAGTGGCAAAGATAATCAAGGAAAAATTCCAATTATAGTATAGAAAAACGCTTGGATGCCCAAGCGTTTTTTGGTGTTAAGTTTACTGCTAATTTAGTTGTTATTTTATATAACATTTGAACTGTTAATTTAAATTTTCTCCACATTATCTGAACTACTTATGTTAAAAAGCCTGCGTTATATCACAGGCTTTTAAATACGCGTTTCTGAGATAGCGTCTCGTACTTTTTCTAAAGAGTGCTTTGCTTTTTCTTTGTTGGCAATCATAATGTTGACGTAAAGAGCGTCAATTAAGCTTAATTGGCCGATGCGAGAAGCGAGGGCTTCGGAACGATATTCTGTTTCTTCAGAGCTTGTATACAGGGAAACGTCTACATTTTGACTAAGTGGTGACTTTGGAAAGCCCGTGATGCCAATGGTTTTCGCACCGTACTGCTTAGCCGTATTTAAAATGTTTAACGTATCTTTATTTGTACCTGAATGAGAGATAATGACCGCCACATCATGTTTCGTTAATTGAGATGCCGACATGAGCTGAAAGTGAGAGTCGATAAACGCAAACACTTCTGTACCCGTTCGAACAAATTTATGGTAAGCATCCATCGCGATAATAGCCGATCCACCCGTACCGTAAAAGTAGACTTTCTTTGCTTGCTGCAGGAGGCGAGTTGCTTTTTCAATCGCGTCTTTATCTAAAATTTGAAGCGTGTTTTCGAGCGTTCGAATATTTGAACGGAAAATTTTTTCAGCAATGACGCGTTCATTATCATCCTCAGTAATCTCTTCATGGATTTGCTGAATAGGCGTCATAATTTCAGCTGCTAAAGAAATTTTCATAGCTTGATAGCCTTTAAAGCCGATTCGTTTACAAAAGCGGAAAACCGTCGCATCCGCAACGTTTAGGTTATCAGCAACTTCATTAATGGTGCTATGAATAATATCTTCTGGGTGTTCTAAAATATAATTCGCGATTTTCTTTTCCTTATCGCTAAAGCGAGCATAATGAGACCGAATGTTTCCTAAGCAGTTTTGCGTCATAAACTAATTTCCTTTCAGAATATTTGTAAAGATAGTATAGCATAGAATAATTAACGAAAAAAATTTTCTTGTAATCGTTTGCGGTTATGAAAAAAATTTCGTATAATAGTGAATAGACAAGAAAATTTTTTTCTGGAGGACATACATCATGAAATTAGGTTTAGTAGGTTTAGGAAAAATGGGTTACAATTTAGCATTAAATTTGCGTGACCACAATCACAATGTCGTAGCATTCGACTTAAATAAAGAAGCAGTAACAAAAATGAATGGTGAAGGCGTAGAAGCGTTTGATTCATTAGAGCAAGTGATTGAAAAGCTACCATCTCCAAAAATTGTTTGGGTAATGGTTCCAGCAGGAGATGCAACAGAACAAACGCTAGTGCAACTTAAAGGTTTATTAAATGAAGGAGATATCGTAATTGACGGCGGTAACTCTAACTATAAAGAATCTGTACGTCGCGGAAACGACTTAAAAGAAAAAGGAATCTTCTTCTTTGACGTAGGTACAAGCGGTGGTATGGAAGGTGCTCGAAACGGAGCATGTACAATGATTGGTGGAGACAAAGAAGTATTCAGCACAATCGAGCCATTATTCCAGGATATCTGTGTAGAAAACGGCTACCTGTACGCTGGTGAATGCGGAAGCGGCCACTACTTAAAAATGGTTCATAACGGTATCGAATACGGCATGATGCAAGCAATTGCTGAAGGATTTGAAGTACTTGAGAAAAGCCAATTCGACTACGATTACGAAAAAGTAGCGCGCGTTTGGAACAACGGATCAGTTATTCGTTCATGGTTAATGGAACTAACGGAGAATGCGTTCTCGAAAGATCCAAAACTAGATGAAATTAGAGGGGTTATGCAGTCTTCTGGTGAAGGGAAATGGACGGTTGAAGAAGCGCTTGATTTACAAGCACCAACACCTGTTATTGCACTATCCTTAATGATGCGCTATCGTTCATTAGAGGAAGATACGTTTACGGGGAAAGTAGTAGCGGCTCTTCGCAACGAGTTCGGAGGACATAGCACAGTTAAGAAATAATCAAACAAGGGGGAAAGCAGCATGAGCACCAAATATGCAATCGGAGTTGATATCGGTACGACAAGTACAAAGTCCGTTCTATTCTCAATAGATGGAACGGCTCTTTCACGAAAAGGAGTTGAGTATCCTTTATATGCACCCGTACCCGATGTAGCAGAGCAAGACCCGGAGGAGATTTTTCAAGCCGTCATTACAACAATTAAAGGCGTCATGAACGAAAGCAATGTGAATCCGGAAGATATTCTTTGCGTATCGTTTAGCTCTGCGATGCACAGCGTCATCGCAGTAGATGAAAACGGTAAGCCGATCACAAAGTGTATTACGTGGGCAGACAACAGAAGTGCGAAATGGGCAGAGAAGATTAAGAATGAGTGGAACGGACATGAAATTTACCTGCGTACCGGAACACCAATTCACCCGATGTCACCATTAGCAAAGCTGACGTGGCTATCTCATGAGCATACGGATATTGTGGAACAAGCTCATAAATTCATTTCAATTAAAGAATATGTGTTTTATAAGCTGTTTGGCGAATACGTAGTGGATTATTCAATTGCATCAGCTACAGGTATGTTTAACTTAAAAAACTTAAGCTGGGATGAGGAAGCGTTAAAGGTAAGCGGCGTATCAGCTGACAAATTATCAACGCCGGTATCAACGACACATTGTATGAAAGGGTTAAATCCAGATCTTGCAACCGAAATGAACCTTTTACCTACCACTTCATTTATTGTTGGAGCAAGTGACGGAGTGCTTTCAAACCTTGGTGTAAATGCGATTAAACCTGGAGTTGTAGCGGTAACAATCGGAACAAGCGGCGCCATTCGTGCCGTAACCGATCGTCCGGTTGTGGATCCAAAAGGTCGTATTTTCTGCTATGCGTTAACGGAAAACCACTGGGTAATTGGCGGTCCTGTGAACAATGGTGGAATGATCTTCAGATGGGCAAAAGAGCAGCTGGGTGCAGCCGAAGTAGAGACAGCTAAGCGCTTGGGGAAAGATCCGTATGAAATGCTAACAGATATTGCAAATACGGTGAAGCCAGGAGCGGATGGCCTGCTGTTCCATCCTTATTTATCTGGAGAAAGAGCGCCGCTTTGGGACGCGAATGCCAGAGGTTCATTCATTGGCCTTGGATTACACCATAAAAAAGAACATATGATTCGTGCGGTCTTAGAAGGTGTTATCTTTAACCTTTATACGGTTTTATTAGCACTTGAAGAGCTAATCGGTGAGCCGAAGCAAATTCAAGCAACAGGTGGCTTTGCTCGTTCACCACTATGGCGTCAAATGATGGCTGATATTTTTAACCAAGACGTATCGGTTCCTGAAAGCTTTGAAAGCTCTTGTCTAGGAGCAATCATTTTAGGTATGTACGGTTTAGGAGAAGTCGATTCTCTTGAAGTTGTTTCCGATATGGTCGGTGCAACGCATCACCATAAGCCAATTGAAGCTCATGTTTCCATTTATGAAGAGCTAACACCTATTTATATTCGCTTATCGCGTTTATTAGGTGAAGAATATGCCAATATCGCAAACTTTCAAAAGAAGCACGTAGAATAATAAAAGCGAGACTGAGACATAAGTAGTTCAGCCTCTACTATACCTGAACGATTGAGAGTTCATAACTTTTAATCGTTCAGGTTTTTTGGTTGATTGTGAAAAACAATGTTGGAAACAAGGTGGAATGGAGTGTAGGACACGCGACTCCTGCGAGAAAGAGAGGGAAAACGGAGATCCCGTAGCGCAGCGAGGAAGCTCAGGTTCCTCCCCGCGGAAAGCGAGTGGCCGTAGCACAATGGAACGAATGTGTTGAGACAAACCAAAGAGATGGGAACAGCTAGTGTTCGTCTTTTAGAAGCCATCATTTTGTTATGTCCCAAACTCATTAAAATATTATTTTTTTCTAAAATAAGGTTGAATTAAGAAAAATTTTTTCATATAATTTAAGTAGTTGATGAAATCGTTTTCTATTGAAAGATAATTGAAAGCGATAACAAGTTTAATAGTTTGGAAGCTTACAAGGCTTCGATTTATTTAAATGAAAAAAGAAACCGATTACATATCAAACAAGAGAGGCGGAATGAACATGGATACTTATTTACTACTGATGACTTTAGTATCAATTGTAATCGTTATCATAGGGGTGTCAGTATTTAAATGGCATGCGTTTATTAGCTTAACAGTAGCCAGCATCTTCTTAGCGGTTACGTCAGGGTTAGAATTAGATCAAATTGTAAAAGCTTACGAAACAGGAGTGGGCAGCGTACTTGGACACTTAGTTGGAATTTTAGCGCTTGGAACGATCCTTGGTAAGCTAATGGCTGACTCTGGAGCAGGTATGCAAGTGGCAGACTTCTTTGTTCGTTCATTTGGTACAAAGCGTTTACCGTGGGCGATGCTTATCGCAGGATTCATTATCGGAATTCCCGTTTTCTTTGAAGTTGGTATTTTAATTTTACTACCGCTCGTTATCTCAATTCATAAAACAACGAAACAAAATATTTTATTAATTGCTTTACCAGTTATCGCAGGTTTATCAATTGTACACGGATTGGTACCACCGCATCCAGGCGCACTAGCTGCCATTAGCATTTACGATGCAAACCTTGGACGCGTTCTTTTATACTCATTAATCGTTGCCATTCCAGCAGCTATTATTGCAGGACCCGTATACGCAAAGTGGATTCATAAGCGCGTTGTTCCACAAGGTGAGCCAGAACTTATTCGCGTAACAACTCTTTCAAAAGAATTACCTGGAACAGGAATCTCATTCTTTGTTATTTTGTTACCAGTCTTACTAATGATTTTATCAGCGGCTGCGCCGTACTTACCGTTAGGAAGTGGTCTTGAAAAGCTTCTAGTCTTTATCGGTAGCCCGCTAATCGCACTATTAATTGCGTGTTTTGTCGCTTTCTACTTCTTAGGTATGAAGCAAGGCATGACAAAAGAAACAATCAAAAAGCTATCAGAAGAGTGCTTGTTGCCAGTTGGTTCGATTATTTTAATCATCGGTGCAGGTGGAGGATTTAAAGAAGTCTTAATTGAAAGCGGTGTAGGAACAACAATCGCTCAAATGTCTGAGAACCTTTCACTATCACCACTTGTTCTAGCATTTATGATCGCAGGTCTCATTCGTATCGCAACCGGATCAGCAACAGTAGCCCTCACAACAGCCGCAGGAATCGTATCACCGGTTATCGAGCATATGTCAGGCGTAAACCTAGAGCTTCTTGTTATCGCAACAGGCGCAGGTTCACTGATGTTCTCTCACGTTAACGATGCAGGTTTCTGGATGGTAAAAGAATACCTAGGCTTAACGGTAAAAGAAACGTTTCAAACGTGGACGGTACTTGAAACATTGCTTTCATTTATTGCGTTCGGTACTGTGCTTATCGTGAACCTAATTGTCTGATCTTAGAGCTCTCTTTCTACGTAGGAAGAGGGCTTTTGTGCTACATTAGAGAGGTAAAAGGTAAAGCGGGAAAAACATGCCACAGACGTTTCATGGAAAAGAGCTTTTAAAGGAGTTTAAGTGGTTTTCAAAACCGACTCATTTCGAATTAAACGAGCAGCACCTCGTCATGAAACCTAATGTCAATACGGATTTCTGGCAGCGAACGCACAACGGTTTTCAAGTAGATAACGGTCACTTTCTTTATAAAGAAGTATCTGGAGACTTTCAGCTTACAACGAAAGTACACACCAAGCCTCTAAATCGCTACGACCAAGCAGGGTTAATGGTGCGCGTCTCAAAGGATACGTGGATTAAATCGTCCGTTGAATACAGTCCGAATGAATCAAACAAGCTAGGAGCAGTTGTCACCAATAACGGTTACTCAGACTGGTTTACGCAAGATTTTGAAGAGGATCAGTCGGCTCTTTACTTTCGAATGAAGAAAGTAGGGCAAGACTACTCACTTTATTATTCTGTTGACGGTGAGAAGTGGAAACAGCTGCGAATCGCGCATTTATTCGCAGAAGAAGAGACCATGCAAATCGGCATCTATGCCTGCAGTCCGCAGGGAGAAGGATACGAAGCTTCGTTTGAATTTGTTGAAATTCAGCAATAAAAAAAGCAGCGGGATGTCAAAAGGGGTATAACCCTTTTGCAGCCGGCTGCTTTTCTCTTATGAAAAGCTGTCCATTAAAAATAAATAGAAGTGCTGTTGAAGAAGCATAGGGAGATCTTCTTCTGCAATCGTTTCTTTCGTTTTTTGACTGTTTTCTGTGATAATTAGCGTCAAATCAGAAAGCGTTTTGCGTCCTTCCTTTGTGGCAATTGTGACTAAGCGCTTATGTGTAAACGGTGACTCCGGTGACGTTTGGTTAAACTCACACATCGGCGCAAACTCGTGAAATTCTTTTGGTACCGTCGACACGCGGTGCAGCGTTTTCCACTGCTCGTCTTCAAAGCGCTGAAGGTCATAGTGCTCTTCGTCTATTTGAAGCGCGCGGTACTCACCGCTAACGTCGCTAACGACTTCTCCTGAAAGGGGGACGGGTTTACGAACCGAATCGCCAAATCCAACGTCCACAAGATACGGTTCATCGTCTAGATGAACAAGGTTCGTCGCGTGACTGCCTTCAATCGTCCACGAGCCGTCGGGCTTTTTCACCGTTGCGCCTACGTAATGAGCATCATAGCCGATTTCGCGAAGCAGCCAGCCAAACAGCCCGTTTAGCTCATAGCAAAAACCCCCGCGAAGATTGATCACCACTTTTTCAAAAATGCGCTCAAGGTCCGTAATAATTGGCGTCTTGCTGATCACGTCCAGATTCTCAAACGGAATATGAAGCATATGCTTTTCCTGTAAAAAAGCCAGGTTCTCAAGCGTTGGCTCAGCGGGACGCTTGGTCAAAAAGCGAGTAAAATAATAGTTACTATTCAAAGGAACATCCTCCTTTAGCTGAAAGCGTTCTATATCCCATAAAGAAAGTATTGACAACTCATCAGATTCATCCCTATAATAATATCAATACATACATCATATTACGACTTGTTAGCTCAGCGGGAGAGCACTTCCTTGACAGGGAAGGGGTCGGGGGTTCAAATCCCTCACAGGTCATTCTATTAAAAAGGCTGAAACCCTTTGTATATAAGGGTTTTGGCCTTTTTTGTGTTTTGTTGTTTCTTAATCATTTAGGTTGAATTTAGTGTTTGCTCACATTTTGCTCACGAGACTGTTCAAATGCTTTATGGAAGATATCCGCTACTTCATTATCTGCATTTGGAATGAGGTGAGCATATGTTTCTAATGTAATTTTAGGATTAGCGTGTCCTAAGCGAGCAGATACTCTCACAACATCTACACCTTCAGAAAGTAAGATGGAAGCGTGCGTATGACGTAAGTCGTGAAAGCGAATGGGTGTTACGTTGGCTTCTTTAATGATTCGCTTCATTACTCGTAATACATTTCGCGGATCTTGAAAACTTCCCGTTTCTGTACAAATGACTAGACCTTGATCTGAAAAATATTCACCTAGTCGCTCTTTCCATTCTTCTTGTTTTTTCTGATGTAAACGTAACTCATTCACAATCATAGTAGTAATGGGAACAGAACGAATAGACTTTTTCGTTTTAGGTGTAGTTAGTACATATCCTTTACTAGGAATGTGAGAGAGTGAGCGTTGAACTTGAATCACTTTATTCTCAAAATCAATATCGCTCCATTTTAGCCCCAAGAGTTCTCCTCGTCTCATTCCGGTGTGAATAGCGAGCAGAAAGGTAAGATAATGACGCTCATTTTTACAACGTTTAAGAAAGAGATGGATTTCATCAAATGACCAAATCTTCATTTCTTCTTTTTTAACTGAAGGCGGATCAGCATTAATTACGGGATTATTGGGGAGCTTTCCCCATTTAATTGCTTGGTTAAAAGATTGATTAAGCATTTGATGAATCTTACGAATCGTACTGGTGCTGTATCCTTGTTCAAGTTTCAAATTATAAAAAGCGTCAATATCTTGTGTTGTAATCTTGGCTAGTTCTTTGTTTGAAAATGGATTTTCTTTGATTAAGTGTTTATCCATTAAATATTTTCTACTAGAAACAGTAGTATCTTTTATGCGTTTTTGGTAATGTGTAAACCAATTTTCTAAGTAAGAAGAGAAGGTTTCTTTACTTGGTTCAACATATCGATTTTCATCCAGCTCAGTGAGAATCTTACGGAGAGCGGCTTGTGCATCTTTTTGGCGTGTAAAGCCGCCTTTGACTTTTTGTTTCCGCCTACCGGTAAGTGGATCTCTACCTATATCTACTGTATATGTCCAAGTGTTTCCTCTCTTTTTGACACTACCTTTCATCTAGTTGCTAACCTCCGAATGTCTATAATTATGTGCAAACAAAGGAAAGCAAGTGGTCTAATATCATTTTGGCCACTTGCTTTTCTTTTTATAAGTTTATAAGCCGCTTACTTGTTGTTGCTGTTTAAGCCAATTAAAGAATTCATCTTTTCGTACTCTTTTGTTTCTACCAATTCGAATTAATGGAAAGGAAGTTTGCTCCATTAATTCATACGCAGTTGGCTTAGAAATTGTTAAGATCTCTGCAATATGTACAGCTGTTAAAATAAAAGGATAATCTTCAATAGTTTTATGCATAGTTTTGACACGTCCTTAAAATAATAGTTTTAAAATTTGATGTATGTAGGGTTAAAATCTATAAAAGGATAATGAAGTTTACTATTAGGTATACAGAACCTTAAAATTTCAAAAGAGTTATTTATCATATGAAATATAAATTAAAGCATTTAAATTAATAAGCAGTGATTTTATCTAAGTAGGTATAAACTTCGGTATCTCGTCTATACTGATAATAATTGTCTATGGTTAACCTAAGCTGGTATACCAGTTTGGTTCAAAATCGAAGAATTGTCCGCGAAAAGCCTTTGTTAAAAAGGGATTTCTAGATATGAAATTATAAGTTGAAACCCCTTAGAAACTCTTTTCGGCTCTTTAACAGCTGTGTTCTTAAAATTGTCGATTATTAACCTATGGATTACTCTTTTCTTTAGAATTTTCTAGGAAATCAAAGATATTATCTTTATACTGAACAACAGGTTTCTGATTAGTTGAAACAAGAATAAAGTCAACAAAGTATAAAATCATAAGTCGTTGTTCAAGTGGTTGTAAATAATGTTCTAGAACGTTATCAAACCTTGTGAAAAAATGATCGGATTCAACGTAAGCCCGAAATATAAAAAATAGCGCACCTTCACGGTACGCACGACGAACGGCCAGCTAACTGAATTTTTTTCAGTTAGCTGGCTATTTTGCACATGTGGCTTGAATATTCTCTGACCATGGCATGTAATTATGTAAAATCTCAGGGTGTTGATGAAACGATATATTAGGTAATTCCGTCATCAGCTTTACCAAGTACTGATAAAAATCAATTCCGTTTGCTTTGGCCGTTTCAGCCAAACTCAAACA
>NZ_LWBK01000052.1:0-30118 GCF_001614195.1 Bacillus sp. VT 712
TTCCGCACACAAGTTCATCCATGGGAACGCGATCAATACATGAGCCAATATTAATTGGTGGAAAGCCTGATATGACTGCATTTGTAGTCATTCAGGCTTTTTTTATTGTGGACGTATTTCTTTAGGATTTTACAGCTTGACCACATTTTGACCACATTATTTTTTTTCGGTAGAAATATGGTCATAGTTCATGTATTCTGAATAGCTTGCTATGCTGCGTTTTTCAAGCGTATTTGAAATGTGAGTGTAAACGTCAGCTGTTGTTTGAATGGATTTATGACCCAATCTTTCTTGTACTTCTTTGAGGGAGGCACCGGATTCTAGCATCATCACAGCGTGCGTATGACGCAAACTATGAATGGTAAGATTTTTAGTAATATTGGCTTTTGTATAAATGCGTTTTATTGCTCGATGCAATGTGGATTTAGTATAAGGAAAACCGTCACCCCGTTCAAATACCAAATCTCCTTCACTAAAGTACAGTGTTCCTAACATCATTCTTTGTTCAGCTTGCTTAAGTTTATGTTTCTTTAACTCTTTTGCTAATTCTTGAGAGATAAGGACTGATCGATAAGAAGTTTCTGTCTTGGGAGGGCCAAACATTTTATTGAGCTCTTTTTCATCATAGTGTAACGTTTTCAAGATATTAATAGATGGCTGAGCAAAATCAATATCTTTCCACTGTAAGGCAAGTGCTTCACCTTTTCGCATTCCGGTATCAATTAATAGTCGAACAAGGGTGTAGTATTTTTGTTCAAGTTCACTTGCTACTTCTAACACATGAAACACTTCATCTTTCGTAAGGTACTGTAAGTCTTGATCAGTTTTAATTTTGTTTATCTTATTATTTGGAATACTTACTTTATAACAAGGGTTTTTATCAATAATATTAAGCGTTACGGCTTTATTCATTGCGTTAGACATTGTCGTATGAATAATGGAAACAGTACGTCTGCTGTATTTTTCAGCTAAGACATTGATAAACTTTTGATAAAAAGCGGGAGAGAAGTCTTTTAGTTTCACATAACCATAGTAGGGAATAATATGCTTGTGTATGTTATATTCGTGCAGCTTAAATGTGTTTGCTTTTACAGTGTTCTTCTTATAGACCTCTAGCCACTCAATTAAAAAATCCCTTACAAATACGTCCTTATACTCCATATTCAGCTTTCCAGTTTGCTTATGCACTTCAAGTTCAGCAGCGGCGAACTGTGCTTCTTTTTTCGTCTTAAACCCTCTTTTAGTTGTTTGCCGACGCTTACCTGTTACGGGGTCACGCGGAAGCTCAGCTTTAAACATCCAAGCGGATGTACCGTCTTTCTTTTGATACTTTTGAAAATGTGCCACCAGCAACACCTCCTAACAAGAACTAATCGCTTCTCTAAACTTCTGTGAATATGTAATCCCTAGAATTTGATTTTCAAAATGTTCAATTCTTCTTGATGCAAACAGCGGTGTGACGTTAAAAGTTGTGCTCACTTCATGAATAAATTCACGTTTAGTGGGAGGAGGAGACAGCTTTAACAGCATGAAGGTAGGCACACAAAACTGTAGCGCAAAGTTATTTGCCTTATTCTCTTGATAGGCAATGAATCCTTCTGGAAGGAACCACTGATGCCCACAATGAAATAAAACATGTCCTAACTCATGACCGAAGTCCTCCCACTGCTGCTGGGAGGAAAGGCTGCGGTTAATTAAAATACTGTATAGGCCATTACGATCAATCGCAGCACTTTCAAAATCGACAAAATGCAGCCAAATTCCAAGATTAGAAGCGATACTAATCATATCAATCTGGCTGGGAACATTAATATGTAGCTTCTGGTACAAATAGCGAACTGAGTCTTCTAGTGGAGTAAATTGATAATTCATGGAAATCACCTCCTGGGAATATAATACCAAACAAATGTTCCTATTTTCAATATTTATTAGATTTTTTATCGGATTTTCTTCTATATATAAGAGAGGATTTTTAGATAAAAAAAGAAGCTCATAAATTGAGCTTCTTAAGCAGTAACCATCTGCAAATTTTCTACCTTTATTAACTGATTAATTTTATCTAATGTAGAGGAAATTAATTGACTTCTATCATAGATAATGGTTTCCTCTTGACCTTCTACAATAGTGGCTTGTTGCAAGTGATCATCAGAATCAAAAGTGTAGAAGGCGTTACAAAGTTCACCGTCATCAACAAAAGTTAATTCCACAACGCTTCCGCCATCTATAGGTTTTATATTAACTTGCTTATAAGATGGATCTTTAATATTTTCAAGTAATTCATGTGGCCAAACAGGATTTAGATACATGGCTTCCCATAATTGTAAACGGAGTTGCTCAATCATATAAAATCCTCCTTAAATTATTTTATAATATAGTTTTAATCATATTAATCAAGTGTTCAGTCTGTGCTTTCAATTCTGAAGTAGCTTTTTGATAATCCGCGATTTTCCATTCATCTCTTGGGCCATATTTTTTTACAAAGAAAGCGTTAAGGTACTTAGCTATTATGGCAGCATTATCGCCATGGTCCAGTACCCATCTAAAAGATTTGTTTAAAGGTAGTATAGCCAAGTTACGTGTTTCTTTTTCTAAGTTGAATTTAGCTATAATTGTGGCTGGAATTTCATGTTGTACTTGTTCGTTGAATTCACTTCTTAACATCATACGGTATTTCTTAGGGTTTTTCAATAAAGGATTCGTCGTCATAGGACGTTCTTGCTGTCTTGCTAATATTTGTAATTGTTCCTCTGTTTGGTGAGGAAACAGTGTCTTTAGTTGTTCAACTTTAGATGCTATGTTCTCCTCATATGCTTTATATGATTCAGCAGCTTGAGTGTATTCATAGTATTCTTCCTCAGTATAAATATCTCCTTCAGCTGTAACTGAACCAATCTCTGTATCCTTAGGATTTTTTAATGTTTTTTCTAGCTTTTTTTCACCTTTTTCACTTTTTTTAACAGCCTCTAAAATATCACAATAATCTTTTTCTTGTTTATACTCTTTCCATAACGGTTCCAAATTCAAATCTCTATGTGCAACTATAACACCTATATTATCAATGATATTATTAGATTCTTTTTCAGGTATTTTACGCAATATTCTTCCAATAAATTGTGAATAAGGAGACAAACTACGATAAGGACGAAATATAGCAGCTACCGATAAGTATGGATGATCATAACCTTCACCTAGCATTGCTACATGGATGACTACTTCTACTTTATGTGTTTCGATTTTAAGTAATGCTTCAGTTCTGTCTTTTGGAGGAAGTTTACTGTGTACAACAACAGTCTTCAACCCTGATCTTTCGTATAAATATTGAACATCACCAGCGTGCTCTATACTACAACATACAGCAATAATTTTATGTGGAACAGAGCTTCTTTCTTTTCTTTCGTTTAATGCATCTATACTTGCATCTATAATATGCTGATTACATTCTGGTGAGTAAGCAACACTACGAGTGATGTAATCTTTATCTTTTAACTTTAAGGCTTCAATTTCCTTGAGTGTATATTTTTTTGAAACGTCTTTATCCAAAGTTAAATAAACTTTTTCAGGTTTTAAAACAAAGTTTTTTAAAGTTTTCACTATACCATCACTCATGGCTTTGCCTAATCGATAATTAACAATCGCTTTACCTTCAATCGGTTTTCTATCTGTTCTGAATGGAGTACCAGTTACTTTTAATACTTTAGCATCACTAAAATATTCTAATGCATTCTGCCAAGTCCTAGCAGGTGAATGATGGGCTTCATCAACAATGATCATATCAAAAAAATCTGGTTTTACTTTAGCTAAAAGTGAGTTACGAGATTGGGAACTTAATTTATGAATGTTCAAAATTACAATATTACTTTCTTCTAATTCTTCAAGAAAAGTTTCTTTATCATACTCAACAATTTTTGGCAACTGTCCATAATCATTAAAAACATTATGCCGTAACCAAAAATTATTAGGGTTTGTAGGATCTAACGAATCAAGAACATGATCTTTAATTACTAATTGTGGAGTTATTATTAAAACTCTCCCCTGAGAAATACCGAAGGGAGCTAATGCCATAACACCAGTTTTACCAGAACCGGTAGGCAATACAGCAACTGCGTGTGCTTTAGACTTATTAACTAAAAAGTGATTGCAAATCTCAACGTAAGATTCAATTTGAATTTTTCTTAAATTCTGTTCGTTGTACAGGATATGTGGGTTGCTATCTAAAAAATAGTTTTTATCAAAAGTTGACATTGATATTCCTCCAAAAGCAAGACTATAAAACCATAAAATTAACTTTTTTAACCATGTGTTATCTAAAAAATAACACGCTTATAGCGCGTTATATGTATTATTATTTACTGCTTGTCTCCAGATTTACAATGGCCTTCACTATTAATAATCTTTTAAAGAATCATTTCAGTTATATTACAAGGATAATTTTATACTTTGATGTTATAATTTAACTAGTATTAAATAGAAAGGAGTGGGCAAGTATGGATAATTTTATTGCTACAGTGGTATTCACTCTTCCAGGCTTACTTTGTTACTATTGGTTGCAGTGGTTTGGGTTTGTTCCATCACAAAAGCATAATCCATTTGAAATGTTAGGAATCAGTGCTTTATTATGGTTGCCTGTTTCTGCTATGACCTTAGTATTTTATAATTTCTTTGCTTTCTCTACCCAACTTTTTTTAAGAAGTTTAGGAGGAGAGAAAAAGATAAATTATGTATTGAGTTTACAAGAATTACAAACTTCATTTACACAGCTTTGGTTTATTCTTGTATTTTCAGTTCTAAGTGTAGTATTCAGTTATCTCTTTGCAAGAACTTGGGTGGAGCGCTTATTTCCCCTGTTCTTAAAGCATATTAATGTGATTAGAATAGAAAAAGTTAAAACTAGCCAATTATCTAGTAAGCCCACAGTCTGGGAAGAGATTTTCATCACTGCTGGACCAAAAGTTGTGAAGGTTGTAAAACTTGATAAGCCTGAAGAAACAATAATTGGTTCGATAAGAAAAGCGTCTAGACCTTTAGAGCCTGAACGTAATATAACTCTAGATGATACGGATTATTTTACACAGCTTATTGAAAAATATAATCCTAGTATTAAGCATGTATTCATTGATACAAAATCAGGTATAGCTATATATGTATATGATGAGGGAAGTATAAGAGATGCTCAGTATCGAGATTTTGATTCGAATACACCTATCATTTCTCCTTCGGTTTCGTAGTATCCTTAGGAGGCGTTATCTCGTGTTTAATTCTGGCTGAAGGTAACTCTGCAGATTCACCAATTATAGAGTATATACTATTCTGCGTTTCATTTATTTTCTTATCAGTCATAATACCACCTACTTTTTTGTATTAGATGAATTAGAAGCGTTATTTGGCTTGACTCTTGCTGATTGGTGATCTATAGATCTTGTATTATTTCCATTTGTATTTACTATTCGTGTTTCAACATTATTAGACAAAAGTAACTCCTCATTTCGTTTTTTTTGTATCGGTGCCTGGTCTTAAGCGAGCAGTGTTAGTGTCTACTGAGGCACTAGTACGTTTATCCCCAGTAGAGCTGGGTTTTATGTTCTCATTGGTCATAATGTTATCCCTCCTAATTGAAAAAATTTGATTAAACTTAAATTTTTATAGCTTGAATGTCTATTTAAAAGAGGGGGGGATAATGCTTTACAAACTTTAAATATATTCCTAAAACATTACTGCTTGTCCCCAGCCTCACGATTACCTTCACTCTTAATAATCTCCCAAATCTTACGCAGCTGCTCTTGACGATCTTCAGGAGCATTTTTAATTTCTTTGAAGAAGACGCCTAGTTCTGGGTCGAGAAGGGATTCTTCATTCTTTTCTTCAATTAGATCAGGGTTGTCAGTGCGGCCTAAAAGATAGTCAGTACTTACGTTAAAGAAGTCAGCCAGCTTTTCTAATGTTTGAGTATCAGGTTCGCTTCTACCATTCTCATAGTGTGAATAACGTGCTCTAGAGACAGAAATTGCTTTAGCAACATCTTCTTGTGTACGTTTCCCTCTTAAAAATTTTAATCGACTACCCAGCATACAATACAACTCCTAATATTAAATAGCAAAGTTTTCGTAACACAAACTTATACTTATATTATAGATACAAAAAGTATCGTTTTAAATAAAAGATAAAAAAAGTATCAAATAAATCGTTGACGATACAAAATGTATCATTTATAATTAATACAAATGATACGAAATGTATCAAAGAGAGGAGGTGCTGTTGGATGAGAGAAAAACTCATTAATGAACGCTTATCTAGAGATTGGACTCAAAAAGAAGTTGCTGAGAAACTTAATATCTCAGAAGTTTATGTAAGAAAGATTGAAAAAGGGGTTAGAAACCCAGGGCGCTCAACGATGCTGAAATTTGAAATATTATATTCTACAAGTGAACGAGAGTTGTTTCCAGATCTTTTTCAGGTTATAGATGATACAAAATGTATCAATAATTAAATGCTTTTAGGAGGGTTCACATGAACTTTGACATCGGTAAATTACTTTACAACGCCGAACTAACAGTCGATCTCCTATACATTGCAAATGACTTGCTAGAAGAAAAAGATTTTACCAAAGAACAGGCCGCAGCTGAAATCATTCAGTTACTTGAAAAGCATGGTCTGACTAAACTTTATTTCACTGGAGGTGCTTGAAATGACATTTGAACAAATGCTTAAGGATGCTTTAGAAGAGGCATTGGCTCCTATAAAACGAGACATAGAAGAACTGAAATCAGCTTCAAGTTTATCTAAGTATGGTCCAGTTTTAACAGTGACTGAATTAATGGACTTTTTAAAGATTGGTCGCACGAAAGCAACAGAGTTAGTTAGTCGACCTGACTTTCCAGTAATTCGAGCATGTGGCATCAAAGTACCCACGCATCTGCTGATGGAGTGGATCGAACAAAATACTGAGTGGGTACAACATAATACAAAGTATTTCAACCAGGCTGTAATGTAAAACAGCCATACCTTTTACCCTTAAACGGAAAATTTTATCTTATTTAGAATCATAAAGAAAATGGTGTAACAAATGTACTGAGTTTTTGGTACGAAAGGGGAGATTGATATTGATTAAGTTAGGAGAGGAGTTGGCGGAAGCAAGAAAGCGCCAAGGCCTAACGCAAGAACAGTTAGCAATGGATTTACCGGTATCACGCGAAACCATTGCCAAATACGAAACAAATCAGCGTAAGTTTCAAGAAGATTTATATCAGCAGGTGGCTTATAGCGTGGATGATCCAGAATATTACTTCGCTACATGGAATGAAGCAGCAGGGCACGTCAGCATTCCATATTTCAACGGTGACTACATAGATAGACATCCAGCCAGTATGAAATACATGGTACAACAAGAAACAAATGAAGCACTTGATCAGATGGAAAGGGTTTGTTGGGCAAAGCCGATACGAATGCAGAACGAAAGTGAACGAGAAGAAATCAAACGTGTCATTCATGAAATTCTCGACGCAGCGGCGTCCATGATTAATTTAGTAGCGGTTCTTTGTAAGGAGTACGATTTCTCCATGAAGTCGATTTATAAAATGTGGTGGGCATCCATTAAGACAAGGAGATGGAAGGTATGAGGGTATTAGAATCAGATTTTCGTTTAGCAACTCGTTTAGAAGAAGTCATTTTTGAAGGGCTTTTAAGCGCACACCAATCCATGTTCAAAGGGGAGTTTGAACAGTTTGATGAGCAGGTTAAAGAAGTGATGAAAGCAAAGAAAGAACTTCAGCGGCTTTATGAGAAGAAACAAACTCGTGAACGACTAGAAGCATTGGTAAAAGATTTGCAAAGTAAGGGAATGGCAATCGATTTTGTAAAGAGGGTCATTTAGTAGGAGGACATGATGAAAGAGATAGCAGTTTGGAAAAATAAAAAAGCAGCAAGTGCTGGAACACTTACTGCCGATCGTTCGCTTCGATAGAACGCTTAACTAACTTCAGTATAGCACAGCTTTATGTGTGCGACAAGAATGTATGTTCTTGTCGTCATGGTCAGGAAAGAGCTATCATTTGTTTCCCCCGACAATTGATACACACCTCTCATCCCTCTTTCCTGGCTATGACGATGCGAATAGCATCAACTAAATAAGAAAGGAGGACAGAAGCGTCTCATTCTATGTGTATGTTTCTAAACTGACATTATGCTATGGGATTTAGAGTTTGTAGATAAGAAGATGCAAACGGTCCATAAGGAAATGGTTTTTGCATCTTGTGTGAATGAATGTAAAGAACTAGCGAAAACAATTTTAAAGCGCATAAAAAAAGAAGACAAGGAGTTGCAGCTCCTCATCTTCGAAGTGATTGTCGATTAATCAATTGCTTCCATTGTAGCTTAAGATGTTTGTAGAAAGCAAGCTTTATAGAAAGGGAGAGAGCAGATGGCTAAATTTAGACAGATTCAAGTGGATTTTTGGTCTGATCCACGCGTTTCAGAGGAAATGACACCGGAAGATAAATTCTTTTACTTATACCTTTTAACCAATCCAAATACGAAGCAGATTGGTGTATATACGATTACGAAGAAGCAAATGGCTTTTGATATGGGGTATTCAATTGAAACGATTAACAGTTTACTAAAGCGTTTTGAGAACGAGCATAAAGTGGTTAAGTATAATCCAGAAACGCGAGAAATCGCTCTATTAAACTGGGGCAAGTATAACTTGAATAAAGGCGGAAAGCCGATTTTGGACTGCGTTGTAAAAGAGCTTGGAGAGGTGAAAGATCTATCTCTTTTAGCGGAAGTAGCAAGTAGCATTAAAAACAGCAGCATTTTAGAATTGTTTACTAATAAGCTAAAAGAATTACGTGCCGTTGACGACACGTCATACGATACGTTAGACGATACGTCAACGCCAAGTGGACAAGAAAAAGAAGAAGAACAAGAAGAAGAAAAAGAAAAAGAAAAAGAACTACTACTACATGAACAAGATATAGATCTAGAAGAAGGCGCTCTTGAAAAAAGTGAAGTCGGTAGTAGTAGTCGTAATCAAACTCAATCAATCTTTGATTTTTATCAACAAAACTTCGGTATGCTAAATCCTTTTATCAGCCAACAAATTCAGTATTGGACTGAAGACATGGGAGAAGAGCTTGTGTTAGAAGCAATGTCTTTAACGCTTAAACAGCAAAAAACATGGAAATATGCTGAGGGCATCTTGAAATCATGGGCAAACCGCAACGTTCGTAGCCTTGATGATGTTCAAGCGTTAGAAGCAGCATTTAAAAACAAGCGTCGCTTTAATCAAAATGCATCTAATCGTAAAGAAATTGTGCCAGACTGGTTAGCTCAAGAAGCAGCGGATCAACCACAGTCATCTGTTGCTGTATTAGATACTGACTTCGAAGCAGAGAAACGTAAGCTAGAAGCGGAATTGAAGGAGTTAGAAGCAGAACTAAAGGCTGGAGCCGGAAAGGAGTGAGTACATAATGGCACTTCTAAAACAAGCGGTTGAACAGCGCTGTGCGTACTTAATCAACGAGCTTATGCGCTACGGCTATTTCAAAACTCCTGCTGGCAAACAGCTATATGAGCTTAGCTTAACCGAGCTAGAAATGATTCATATTGGCATTAAGTCTGAATTTGGCAAGCATATGAACCGAGGAGAGTGAACAGGGTGGGGCGTATTGAGATCTTTAAGCTGTCAAAAGCTGAATTGGAAATGTACAAGAAGCAATCGCAGCGTGTAGAAACACTAAAGCGTCCAACCGATTGGAAATGGCCTTCTTCTCGTCAAAAGAAGCGTCAAAAATAAACTGTGATATAGATTGCGAGGGAAGCGTTCATGCAGATTCAGTTAAGTGATGAGCAAGTAGAGTTTATTTACAAGGAGCTTAGCTGCTCCAGTGGCTATAATTTGCAATCAATTCATTGCAACGGAGAACTTCAAGAACTCGTGTCCTATTTGAGCAAGCGCATGGAAGAGATTACGAAAGTAAGAGCTGCCAAGTATGAAACACTGTCCTTAAGGGAACTTGCAAGGCTATGCAAGGTAAGCGACCAAGAAGCATTGCTAGAGTGGGAGCGGAGATGGGAAGCGACTTTTCCGATGATGCGTGGTTCAAGCAATGTGAGAGAAGGAGCTAGTGATAAATGAATTGGGAAGAAGCTAAAGCAATTGTGAATGAAGGGAAAACGGTATTCTTTCACCATAGAGCTAAAGTCGTTCCAGTTAATAAAGATACTACGTTTCAAGATTTACAATGGAACTATTTTGGAGCATTAGAGTTAACATGGGCTGATATTGTAAACGGAAAATACTCTATTGCATGAGGTGTGAACACTACACGTTAGACGGAAAATGCACAATAAAAAACGCTAAAGATTAGCGTTTAAGAAGCTCCATTTATATCATTATCTTTTTTTTCAAAACAAATATTTATTGTTTTACCATTAGATCTAGTTCTATGTTGAGTATATGCCGGTACATTAAAAATCTCACCAGGTAATAGTTGAATTGTTTTATGGTCTTCTAAATCAATAAGAAGCTCTCCTTCGAGCACCATAAATAATTCGTCTGTTTCATGCTCATGCCAATGAAAATCTCCATTAATTACAGCAATTCTTAAAACATGATCGTTAATCTCGGAAACGACAAAATTTTTATATTCAGTCACATCAGAAACTAAGTCTAATAAATTTAATTTTCTAAATGAATTTTCCAAGTGTTTTACCCCTTTCACAAATTAAGTAGTAGTATATAAAAAATATACCACTTAACAATAAGAAATAGTGGGAAAGTTAGATGAATTAATTAAAAATGGCTATTGAACAATACGAGAATAAAACGTAGTAAAAGGAGCGATCCAAATGCATGGGGAAGTGAAAGTGTGGTACATGACGGAAGAAGAACGCCTGGCTTATATAAAAAAGCATCCAATCATTCCGACCAAAAAGAAAAAAGAAAAAGCATTTTCAGACATTCATTCGTATGGTCAAAGGCAGAAAAAGAGCAAATAAAAAAGCCGGGAGCACTCCCGACAATCGTTTAACCAATTATATCACAAAAGGGGTGCGCTGATGTCTGAACGAGCAAGATTTTTAGAAGTAGATCCAGATGATATGACAATTCATCATGCGATTGAACCAGGTAAAGTTGTTCTTTTAATTTTAGATGGACATCAAGGGAAAGCAAAGGCAATTGAAGCGGTGCATCATGGACATACCATCATTGAAACAGCTAAAGGAAAAACAGCAAGAATCCGTTTTGAAGAGAGTGAATTATTTTAATAATGAATCGTGGGAGGTTGTTTTAGTTTTATAACTACGTAGCGGTAGGAGAGTGAAACGATGAACAAATCGACTATTATTGCTAATGAAATGCTGCCTGTTTATCAAACTGAAGCAGGCGAGACAGTAGTGGATGCAAGAGAATTGCATGCTGTTCTTATGATTGGTAAAGATTTTACGACATGGATAAAAGATCGCATTGAAAAATACGGTTTTGTGGAAGGAGAAGACTTTTCCCCAGTTTTGGGGGAAAGTGTTGGCGGGAGGCCTCGAACGGAATATATTTTAACTTTAGATACTGCTAAAGAGATTGCAATGGTTCAGCATAACGAGATGGGGCGCGTCGTGCGTAAATACTTTATTGAAGTAGAAAAGCGATTTAAACAGCTGCATGTTCCGTCATATATGATTGATGATCCGATTAAGCGAGCGGAGCAGTGGATTCTTGAACAAAAACAAAAGCAGCTTGTTGAAACAAAGAACTTGATGCTAGAACAGCAGTTAGCAGAAACTGCACCAAAGGTTACGTACTATGATCAAATTCTCCAGTCAGATAGCGTAATTAACATTTCACAGATTGCAAAAGATTATGGTCTGTCTGGTAAGAAGCTGAATCAAATTCTCAAGCAAGAAGGCGTGCAGTATAAGTTAGGTGAGCAATGGCTGTTATATAGCAAGTATCAAGATAAGGGGTATACGAAATCTCACACAACGAACTATCGAGACTCAAGTGATGAACTGAAAACGAAGCTTCATACCAAATGGACGCAGAAAGGTCGTTTGTTTATTCATACTGTACTAGCTAAATGCGGAATCGAAGCATTAATGGACCGAGATATTAAGAAAGCGAATTGAATATGTCCAAGATAGGAGAGCCTGAGGACGCTGAATTAGTAGCAAAACGCTGCTTGTTCAGTGTCCTTTTTAATTTCAGAAAAGGGGAATGTAAATGGGAACTTTACGAGGTGAAATGGAAAAGTGGAATAAGTTAAATCATGTGCTAAATGAAAAAGATACAAGGGAAACAGAGCAGCCACCTAAGAGAAAGAAGAAGGAAACATTTTCTGAAAGAGAACTACGCGAACTAATGGGAACTAATCGCAGTACGTATCACCGTTCACGCGGAGCTATTCGACAAAAATAAGAGGCAGGGGGCAATTTCATGATGGACACACTGTTACCTGAAATTGATGTAAAAGCAACAAAAAGAGTAGTGGAAGCAGCACTTGAGAAATATCGAGTGCTGCTGTTAACGCAAAATGAGGAGGAACTGCCGAAAGTGACAGCTACTTACTCGTTTGTTCCACCGTCAAATACAAACGCATTCCATTCATCTACAGAGGATATAGCCATTCGTAATATTTCACACGAGCAAGCCAGAAGTAAGTATTTAAAGCGGATGGTAATGGCGGTAAATCGATTAGGCTACTGGGAACGAGCGATTCTTATTCAGCGGTACATGCTACAAGATGATGTGTTTGATTACCAGGTCTATAATGACCTTAATTTCTCAGAGCGCAAATACTACCGCTTAAAAGAAAAAGCATTTATAAAGCTGGCCTTGTCTTTACGGATTGAAGTATATAAGGAAGGTGATGACGAATGAACTTTGTACAGCCCATTCGTGACTTAGTGAAACTCCAGGAGATGAAGGTTTATTTAAAATCAAAAAGTCAGCGGAACTATATGCTGTTTATATTAGGAATTAGTACAGGCTTGCGTATATCGGATATTCTGAAACTGAAGAAAGAAGATTTATTAAGTACTCACGTTGTATTAAGAGAGACGAAAACACGTAAACAGAAGCGGATACGTATTCCTCCATCTATTCGTAAAGAAGTGCTAGAATATGCAAAAGAATTAACAGATGGAGATTATGTGATACAAAGCAGGCAAGGAACAAACAGAGCTATCGATCGTTCTACAGCATATCGGATTTTAAGAGAGGCAGCGGCGCATGTTCATTTAAATGAGATAGGAACGCATACACTTCGTAAAACATTCGGCTATCATTTTTACCAACAGACAAAAGACGTAGCCATGCTGCAAGAAATGTTCAACCATTCCAGTCCACAAATTACATTGAGATATATCGGTATCAATCAAGATTCAATGGATAAAGCGATGATGAAGTTTAAGATTTAACGATGTGTTGCTTATAACTGCATCAAAAATAAGTGTAGCGTGCACTCAAAAAGGGATATGCGATAAACCTTGTAGTGACAGTGGTTAGAGCGATTAGGCGAGTGCAACAGAATATAAGATATGGTGAAGTCATTACAGTATCATTGGTTTTATAAGTAAATTAATAACATGTGAAATAACATGTGATGAATAAGTGGCAGAATAGTGGCAGAAAGACGGCAGAACATTGCTGTATAACTCATGTAATATGGTAAGTAACAAAGATAGCGATATTTAAGATGCTTGCTAATCTTGCTGCTCCTTGACAATTGAATAGTAGGTTATTGGCCACTTGTTAGCTTAAGTGGCTATTTGTAAACAGGATAGACGTTGGTCTGTGTTGTTTAGAGATAATTAAGGTTTGTTATAAATAAATTAATATTATTGTTAGTAACTGTACGTAAGTGCATAAATAATGAGATTGTAATGCATCTGCGATGTAATCTTAATTAAAGTTGATATAAGTAGGTTTAATACAAAAAAGACATTGTCCGTTAATGAACAATGTCTTTTTTTATTGGATGTGAAAAATGTGTTTTAGTTAATTTATTTACTATTTAGTGTAGAGATGATTAACAATCATCTCTACTGTTCCTCATTGCTTATTATCCTTTGGGATAACAACAATTAGTAGCGGAACAGTTACTAATTTAATATGAAGTGTTAAATAAATAACTAGTAACACATTTTCACCTCCTTATCACGTAGGAGTTTATAGATTATATGCTTTCTATAACTATTTATACACCCAATAAGGAAGGAAGATAACAATGAAACCATTCGCTAAGAAGTTCTACAAGTCATCAGCCTGGTTGAAGTGCAGAGCTGCATATATAAAGATGCGTCACGGTTTGTGTGAGAAGTGCAGCGGTCCAGGTAAGATTGTTCATCATAAAGAATACTTAACACCAGATAATATTGATGATCCTAACATAACGTTAAACTTTAATAAATTAGAATATCTTTGCCAAGATTGTCACAACAAAGAGCATCATGAAAAGCATGGTGTGACCGTGCAGGGCGTGATATTTGACGAAAGTGGTATGCCTGTACAGAAGACATAAAAGAAGTGCATCGTGTCTTATGGTATCCCCCCTATCAAAAAGCCAAAAGTCAGTCGGCAAAGGACCGAAGGGGGACCTTCGAAAAATACACAGGGCATTTTACATGAGGGGGGGGTATAAATTTATGGCGAAATTGGCGAAGAAAAAGCAGGATGAATTAATTAATCAAGAGGTCGAGCGATTAAGTCATATTTTCAAGGATTTATCGGAAGAAAAAAAGAAAGCAGCACAACGCTTAATTGAACGAGTTGCTTTTATGACCATCACCCTTCAAATACTAGAAGACTCCATTAAAACAAAAGGTCCCACCTACAATTTCAAACAAGGTTCTCAGCAAATGATTGTTGAAAACCCAGCGCAAAAATCTTATAACGCTATGATCAATCGATATACGACTGCTTATGAAAAGCTGTTTAACTTATTGCCTAAAGAGACAAACAGTCCACCTGTAGATGATGGTTTTGAGACCTTCGTGAACAACAGATGATTAGATATCCTCTTGCATATAATCCAATTTTAGAATATTGGGCTAAGATTGAGAGTGGCGATATTACTGTAGGTGATAAGGTAAGACGAATTTATAAGAAGTTGGCTGCGGATGTGTATGATGAACAATCTGTATATGAATATAGCGCTAAAAGAGCCAATCATGCGATTGAATTTATTGAGAACTTTTGTAAGCATTCAAAAGGTAAATGGGCAGGGAAACCAATCGTTTTAGAGCTTTGGCAAAAAGCATTCTTAGCGGCGACATTTGGCTTTATTCATAAAATAGATGGTACAAGGAAATATCGTGAAATTCTGCTTATTGTGGCGCGTAAAAATGGGAAGTCCACAATCTCATCAGGTATCTGTTTGTATTTAATGATAGCGGATGGAGAAGGCGGTGCTGAAGTTTATGCTGTAGCAACAAAAGAGCAGCAAGCTAAGATTGTATGGTTAGAGTCAAAAAGAATGGTGAAAAAATCGCCTACTCTTTCCAAACGAGTTAAATCGTTAGTGAAAGAGCTTAATGCTGACTTTAATGATAGTGTGTTTAAACCTGTGGGAAGTGATAGCGATACCCTAGATGGACTGAATGTACATGGTGCTTCACTCGATGAAATCCATGCTTGGAAAGACAAAAACTTATATGATGTTATTGTGGATGGTACTTCGTCTCGTGAACAGCCTCTTATTGTTATGATTACAACTGCTGGAACGGTTCGTGAATCTGTTTATGATATGAAATATGATGAAGCGGTTATGCTGTTGAATGGCTTAGATGATGATAGTCCAGAAGCATACAAAGACGACCGTTTTCTCCCCATTATTTATGAACTGGATAAGCGAGAAGAGTGGACAGACCCAGCAAGTTGGCCAAAAGCCAATCCTGGGTTAGGTACTATCAAAAAAATAGATCAGCTTGAAACTAAAGTAAACAAAGCAAAAGCCAATCACTTGTTAGTTAAAAACTTGCTTACAAAAGATTTCAATATTCGCGAAACATCAAATGAAGCATGGTTAACATTCGAACAATTAAATAATAGTGCTACATTCGATTTAACGGAGTTAAAACCTTCATACGGTATCGGTGGTTGTGATTTATCTAAGACAACAGACCTTACAGCAGCGAAGGTTATTTTTATGCTTCCAGATGATCCAAAAGTGTATGTCTTGCAGATGTATTGGTTGCCAGAAGACTTGTTAGAAAAGCGAACGAACGAAGACAAAATTCCATATAATCTATGGCACGATGCAGGTTTATTGCGTACAACTCCTGGAAACAGCGTTCACCCTAAGTTTGTAACGGAATGGTTTTTAGAAGTTCGTGACGAATGGGGAGTATACTTGCCTTGGATTGGCTATGATGCTTGGTCAGCTGATTACTGGGTAGAAGAAATGCAGAGTTATTTTGGGAAAGAAGCGATGATACCTGTGTATCAAGGTAAAAAGACTTTATCAGGGCCTATGTATTTATTAGGTGCCGATTTAGAAGCGAATAAAGTTATTTACAATAATAACCCGATTGATAAATGGTGCCTGTCGAATACCGCGATTGAAATGGATAAAAATTTAAATATTCAGCCTCATAAAACGGAGAATCAGCGTCGAAGAATTGATGGCACGGCAGCGTTGTTAAATGCTTATGTGATTTTACAAGAGAAAAAGAATGAATATATAAATATGATTTAGTGGAAGGTGGTGAATTAATGGGTTTATTTGAAAAAATGTTTAACAAAACGAAGCAGCCTACCACTACTAAACATTTTGAATTTGTGAGCGATAACGGGGGAGGTTTTTATTCCTGGGATGGAAAGTTGTTTCAAAGTGATATTGTACGCTCATGTATTCGGCCAAAAGCAAAGGCAGTAGGTAAGCTTATTGCTAAACATATACGAGATAATGCGAATGAATTTAAAATTAATCCGGATCCATACCTTCGTTTTATTTTAGAAGAACCTAATCCTTTAATGACGGGGCAAATGATGCAAGAGAAATTGGTCAATCAGCTAGAGCTAAATCATAATGCCTTTGCCTTTATAAAGCGTGATGAAATGGGATTTGCTACTGAAATTTATCCAATTCCTTGTGTTTCAGTTGATGTGGTAGAAGGTTCGCTTGGAGATATCTTTCTGACCTTTTATTTTAAGAATGGAAAGAGGATGACCGTGCCGTATAGCGATGTCATTCATTTACGAAAGGATTTTCATGAAGATGATTTTTTCGGTGAGCATCCGGGTAAAGCTTTATCTCAACTTATGCAGGTTGTGACGACTACAGATCAAGGAATTGTAAAAGCCATTCAAAACAGTGCTGTGATTAAGTGGATTATGAAGTTTAAATCCGTTTTGAAGCCAGAAGATATTAAGCTACAAGTAAAGACTTTCATTAGTGATTATTTATCTATTGATAGTAACAGCGGTGGAGCTGCAGCAACGGATCCACGTTACGACTTAGAACAGGTAAAGCCAGAAGCATTTGTGCCGGATTCAAAGCAAATGCAAGAAACCATTCAGCGTATTTACAGCTTTTTTAACACAAACGAAAACATTATTCAGAGTAAATACAACGAAGATGAATGGAACTCTTATTACGAATCAGAAATTGAGCCCTTAGCGATGCAGCTTGCTGGAGAATTTACCAGGAAGCTTTTTACGCGTCGTGAGCGAGGATTTGGAAATAAAATCATTTTTGAGGCTGCAAGTCTACAATATGCTTCTATGTCTACAAAAATGAACCTTGTACAAATGGTTGATAGGGGAGCTCTTACGCCAAATGAATGGCGATCTATTTTATCACTTGGACCGATTGAAGGTGGAGATAAGCCAGTTCGTCGACTTGATACTGCGCAGATTAAGGATGGCAATGTCATCACAAGACGGAGAAACGTAATATCAATGCTTCATCTATTGAAATTAGGGAAGATGAATCAGATTCAAAGATTATCACTGGTTATGCAGTTAAGTGGGAAATGAAATCCCATCCAATGGGCTATTTTAGAAAGTTCAAAGAGCAGTTCAGAAAAGGAGCTTTTGCGGATTCATTAACAGCCGACGATCAGTTAGCACTTTGGAGTCATGATACGTCACGAGTACTAGGGCGTACAAAAAACGGCACACTGCGGTTATTTGAAGATGATATTGGTCTTCGGTTTGAATTAGATTTGCCGAATACTACTCTTGGTAATGACACGTTAGAAACCATTCGTCGCGGTGATGTTGAAGGTGTGAGCTTTGGCTTTCAAATGCGAAAAGAGGAGTGGGATGAAACAGACCGAGATAACATTATTCGTACCATCACAACAGCGAAATTGATTGAAATTAGCCCTGTAGCATTTCCGGCTTATCCAGATAGCCAAGTATCGGCAAGAAGTAATGATCCATATCAGTCATTTATCAAAGAACGTCAACAAAAGTCGCTACGAAAGAAGCTGCTGTTAAAAACTTATTTATAAAAGGAGAATCCCTATGACGAAATTAAAATATGAGTTTAAGCCTTTAATGAAATCATTTGATATTCAATACTTTGCTGTGCGTACACTAGAAGGTATTCAGCAGCGTAGACAAGAAATTCGTTCAATTCTTGAAGGTGACGATGAAAATATCAATTTAGATGAATTAGAGCAAGAATTACGTGAACTAGAAGACGCTGCCACGGCTATTGAGCGACGTCAGCGTTTAATGCAAGAAGCAACATCAATTAACGATGGAACAAGTGCCGAATCACGTACTATTCAAACCTTTAACACATCGACTACAGAAGAACGTGATTTAGGTACAGATTCGATGGAGTATCGAAACGCATTTATGAATTATGTATTGCGTAGTGAAGAGATTCCAGCTGAATTGCGTGCTGTAACAAAAACAGGTGACGTTGGATCTGTCATTCCACAAACAGTATTAAACCGTATTATCGAAAAAATTGAAGCGGTAGGAATGATTTTACCACTGGTTACCCGTACAAGCATTAAAGGCGGTGTGACGGTCCCTACATCTGCCGTTAAGCCAGTAGCAACATGGGTAGCTGAAGGAGAGGGAAGTGAAAAACAAAAGAAAACGACAGGCAGTATTACGTTCAATTACCACAAACTGCGCTGTGCTGTAGCTGTATCTCTTGAAGTGGATACTATGGCCCTATCGGTGTTTGAAACAACCTTAGTAAATAACGTGGTGGAAGCAATGACAAAGGCTATTGAGCAAGCCATTATTAATGGTGATGGTATTGGCAAACCAAAAGGTATTCTTGCTGAAACACCACTGAGCGGTCAGGCATTAGATGTCTCAAAAATCGAATATAAAACTTTAACAGATGCAGAAGCAGCTTTGCCATTGGAGTATGAAAGTAATGCTGTTTGGTGCATGACAAAGAAAACATTTATGAACTTTGCATCAATGGTTGATACAACTGGACAGCCGATTGCACGCGTAACGTACGGAATTTCTGGAAAGCCAGAACGTACACTGTTAGGTCGTAACGTTATTCTTTGTAACTATATTGACAGCTTCGCGACAGCAACAGCTGAAACGCCGTTTGCTTTCTTATACAACTTTAAAGATTACATCTTAAATACAAATTATCAGATGGGCGTAAAAAAATACGAAGATAATGAAACGGATGATTTAGTGACAAAGTCAATTATGATTGTGGACGGAAAAGCAGTTGACATTAATTCGCTTGTCGTACTGAAGAAAGCAGCAACAGTCTAAAAAGGAGTGAGGACTGATGAGAGCATTGGTCATTAAAGCATTTACTGATAAAGAAACACTAACATGCTATTCTCCAGATGAAGTATATGAAGGAGAAGATGAAGAACGTTTTAATGTATTACAAGAACTTGGCTATATCAAAAAATCGGTAGACGAGTCATTTTTTCCGCGTCATGTTGGTGGTGGTTACTATGAATTGCCAAATGGAGAGAAGATTAAAGGCAAAGATCAAGCAATTAAGTTAATGACAAGCGGTGAAGAGTAATGTTGGATAAAGCGAAACTATCTCTGCGTGTGAGCAATGCTGCTTTTGATGATGAAATAATTGATTTAATTGAGGCTGCACGCTTAGAATTGATAGAAGCTGGGGTTTCAGGCGATAAAGCGATGGATGACAACGATCCATTAATTAAACGAGCTATCATTACGTACGTCAAAGCCAATTTTGGTTTTGATAATCCAGATTACGAAAAGCTTAATGAGTCATTTAAATCATTAAAAATACATTTAAGTCAGTCGAGTGATTATCATGCTATATCGTGATGTGCTTTTTCTAATCACTCCGGGTGAAGAGCAACAAAATGAGGATGGCTATCCAATACCGGGTAGTGATCAATCTGAAAAGAAGCAGGTTTTTGTGAACAAGAAAGATGTAAAAAGCAGCGAGTTTTATTTTGCTGCACAAGCAGGAGAGAAGCTTGAACAAATGTTTGAGCTTTTTTCATTTGACTATAATGGACAACCACAAGTTGAATATCAAGGAAAGATGTATGACGTGTATCGTACGTATGATAAGGGTGAAAAAATTGAATTAGTATGTAAGAGGTATGTGCCATGAGTATGAATACGGTAGGAATGAAGAACCTGATGAATGAATTAAAAAAGCTAGAAACGTTAGGTGATCGTATTGCTGAAAAGGCGCTGCAAGCTGGTGCTAAGATTCTGCAAAGAGAAATTATTAAGCGTACGCCTGAACGAACAGGGAATTTAGCTGAAAATATTATCGTGTCCAAAGTAGTTCAAGGCTATATTGATATTGGACCAGATTTCAAGAATGCCTTTTATGCAAGGTTTCTTGAGTATGGAACTTCTACAATGGATGCGCAGCCTTTTATTGAGCCAGCTTTTCTCGCGGTAAAAGATGAAGTTCAAGCTGTAATGGCTCAGGTTATTCGCCAGGAGCTTAGTAAATTATGAGTATGAACAAACTCATTATGAGTACATTGCAACCTTTAAACTATCCTGTTTATCCTATTCATTACCCTGGCGATTTAGATACGTATGTTACATTTTTTCAATACAACGAAGGCTCAGCTCTACATGCAGATGACAAAGAGCAGTTAACGCAATATTTTTATCAAGTTGACGTATGGACGAAAAATCCAACTGTGTATACATCGTTAGTAAACCAGGTGAAAGAAGCGTTGGTATCTGCAGGTTTTACCCGAAGAAGTGCCATTGATTTATATGAAAAAGAAACGCAGGTCTATCACAAGGCTATGCGTTTTTCTTTTGTCCAAAAAAGTATGTAGGAGGAATAGTACATGACAGAAGTTCAAGCGTCTGTTGGTTTGAAAGATTTAGTATACGCAGTATTAGTAAGTGATGATAAAACAGGTGTTGCCTATGATGTTGTAAAACCAGCTGCCCCTGCTATCTCAGCAAATATTAACCGAGGTTCCTCGGCTACGCCAATTTATGCGGATGACCGAGTGGTTGCGGTAACAACAAGCACAGGCGTCACAACAATTGAAATCGGTATTACACACCTACCTAAACAAGTACAAGCTGAATGGCTAGGTCATGAAATTATAAATGGTATTTTAGTTCGTAAAAAGACAGACAAAGCGCCTTACTTAGCATTAGGCTTTCGCTCGGAAACGTCAGATGGAAGCTATAAATATGTATGGCTGTATAAAGGCAAGTTTCAAACCCCAAGTATGGAACATGGTACGAAAGGTGAATCACCTGAACCAAAAACACCAACCATTTCTGGGACGTTTATTGAGCGGAATTATGACGAAGCGTCGGATATTGATGTGCATGATACGGACACTGACATTCCAGAAGGGGTAATTGCAAAATGGTTTACTGAAGTAATTGATCCAACTGAATTAACAACACCTTAATGAAAGGCGAGCTTTTGCTCGTCTTTTTAATTGAAAAGGAGAGGGAAATATGAATTTAACATTAATGATGAGCGGCAAGCCTATTAAATTCGGCAAACCATTCATTTCTGGTCGCATCTACCGTGAGTTTTTAGCGCTAAAAGAACGAGGAGTGGATTTTAATAGCCCAACACCTGATGAGCTAGATGAAGTAGTACAAATGATTTGTGAGTCGTATAGCAATCAATTTACAATCGATGATTTTTACAACGGATTAGCCATTGATATTGATTCGGAAGATAACTTTTTCATCAAGATTGCGGAGTTTATTATGCTTGCTCAAGGTTTACGTCCTGTAAATCCATATGAAAAAGATGACCAATCAGAAAGTGGGGAGACAGAGCCTCCCACACCCTCAGACACTGTACAAGAATCTTAAGAAAATGTACAGAGATCTAATGAAGCAAGGACATAAGCTTCATGAATTAGATGCAATGGACATTCATTTCTTTTTTGAACTGTACATGGAACAAGCTGAAACAAAACAATCAAAGCAAGTCTACATTGATCAAATCTGGTAACTGGAGGTGAGAATATGGTAATGGGAGCCGGTGAAGTAGGACGTTTGAAAGTTAATTTAGCTTTGGATAGCGGCGATTTTACAAAGAATATGGCAGCTACTAATCGTAGTTTAAAACTCCTCGATGCTGATTTGAAAGCTGCTGAATCTGGTCTTGGAAACTTTGAAAATGGTTTAGATCAGTTAAAAACAAAATCAGCAAATCTTACTCAACAATTTCAAATCCAACAAACGCGTGTACAAGAGTTAAATCGTCGATATGAAGAGTTAGTTCGTACGAAAGGTGAAAACTCAAAAGAAGCTCAAAATATGCTTATACGTCAGCGGAAAGCCGTTGAACAAATGCGTAAAGTAGAGAAAGCTTTAAAAGGTGTTAATGACAAGATTGAAGACGAATCGAATCAGCTGAACATCTTAAAAAAGCGAGCAGATGAAGCTGCTCAGCAAATGGGTGAGCTAGGTCAAAAAGCAGGTGCTGCAGGAAGTGCTTTTACGCCAGTAGTAGCAGGGATAGGTGCAGCGCTTTTAAAAATAGCGAATGACGTTGATTCTTCTCAGGCTCGCATCCAAGCTCAGTTAGGTGTGACGGGCAAAGAGGCTGAAAAGCTAACAAAAGAAGCTAGGGACATCTGGAGCGACGGATTCGGCGAAAGCATGGAAGATGTCACTCGTGGTCTCGTACAAGTTAAACACAATATTAAAGGACTAAATGACGGTGAATTAAAAAAAGTAACAAAAGACGCATTAGTATTAGCGGATGTATTTGAAGCGGATGTGAATGAAGTAACTAGAGCTGGGGGAAACGTCATGAAAGGTTTTGGCGTTGACTCCAAGAAGGCTTTTGATTTAATGGCATATGGTGCTCAGAATGGACTCAATTTTTCAAATGAAATGTTTGATAACTTGAGTGAATATGCACCTTTGTTTGCGAAGATGGGTTTTTCAGCTGATGAGTATTTTCAATTGCTTATAAACGGTAGTGAAGCTGGTGTTTATAACTTAGATTACATCAACGATGCGATGAAAGAAATGCAAATTCGTTTAAAAGACGGCTCTAAAACGACGTCTGAAGCGATGGGGCAGTTGTCTAGTAGCACTCAACAGGTGTGGAAGGATTATCTAGTAGGTAAATCAACCGTTAAAGATGTCTCAAACGCGGTTTTATCAGAGCTAAAGGGTATGGATGACCAAACTTTAGCCAATCAAATTGGTGTCGATTTGTATGGAACCAAGTGGGAAGATCTTGAATCTGATGCGATGTACGCCCTTGGTGGAATTGACGGTAAGTTAAAAGGCGTCGATGGATCTATGCAGAAAACATCTAAAGCAATCGAAGAATCATTTGGTGTGCGTGTAAAAGCTGCATGGCGTGAGTCACAAGAAGCCTTGGAACCGTTAGGAGAAATCCTATTAGAAATGGCGGAGCGTCATTTGCCTAAAATCGAAAAGGCTGTAGAATCTGTTGCTACTAGATTTGATAACATGTCCCCTGCTGCTCAAGATGCAACGTTAGCAATTGGAGGGTTATTATTTGTCGGTGGCCCACTTGTAAAAACCTTTGGGTGGCTTGCATCTGGTGCGAGTAAAGTTGTCCCATGGATTGCTCGATTAGGTGGAGGTGCTGCGATTGCTGGTGGTGCAATGACAGGAGCGGCAGGCGGTGCTGGTGTACTCGCTACAGCAGCATCCGTTTTGACAGGACCAATTGGTATAGCAATTGCATCTGTAGCTGCGCTTGGAACAGCTGCTGTTGTCTTAGATAAAGAGTTAGACAAGCCTGTAATCAAGTCAAAAATATTTGGTGATGAAGTATCCAAGAGTACTCAAAAGGCTGTAGGAGCTTATTTGAAAATGGATGAAGATGCTTCGATGGCTCTTACTAATATGTTTGCTACGCAGGAAGTGATCACAGATGAGAATTTAAACAGCTTAGTTGGTAAGTATGACAAGATGGGGAATAGCATACTAGCTTCCATGGATAAAAATCATGCGAAACAATTGGAGAAAACACAAAATTTGTTTGCTAATACATCAGCCTTAACAGCTGAAGAAGAAGCAAATGTTTTAAAGAAAATGAATGACAATCATGCTAACAAGCAGCTAAAAGTACAAGAGTATGAAGCGAAAATTCAAGAGATTATGAATACAGCTAAAGAGCAAAAGAGAGCTCTCACAGAGTCTGAAAAGCTCACTATCAATGGAATACAGGAACAAATGCGTACACTGGCTGTTCAAACAATGAGTAAAAGTGCGGAAGAACAAAAGTTCATTCTTTCTAACTTAAAAGAACAGTCAGGTGTAATCACGGCAGAGCAAGCGGCAAAAGTTGTGCAAAATTCCATCAAACAACGTGATAAATCAGTAGCAGAAGCAGAAAAACAGTATAAAGATACGGTTATGCAAATTACGTATATGCGTGATGTGACCGGCGAGCTAACTACTGAGCAAGCGAATCGCTTAATAGATGAAGCTGCCCGATCTCGAGATAATGCAGTCAGCACAGCAGAAGATATGCATAAAAAAGTTGTGAAAGAAGCGCAAGGACAAGCCGAAGAGCACGTTGACAAAATTAATTGGGAAACAGGTGAAGTTAATTCTGGCTGGGATATGATGTGGAATAAAGTTGATAGTATTTGGACGAGCATTAAAGAACTTTTTGGAATTAAAGAGAAGAAAAAGTCTGCTCCACCACGTGTTCAAAAAAATGTTGTTCGTGGAGCTTATGCTAAAGGGACATCTTCTAGTGGACACCCAGAAGATGGTTGGGCTATCACTTCAGAAAAAGGACGGGAACTTATTCATGAGCCAGGTGTTGGTACGTATCTTTCAGGTTCTGATGGGCCAGAACTGCGATATTTACGTAAAGGAACAAGTGTCTTACCAAACCATCATACTGAAAAACTATTAAAAAGCTATGGATTTCCTGGTTACGAAGGCGGTGTTGGTGATTACTTTGATGCCATTATGAAAGGACCAGGTGCATTATGGGATGCTGTCACGTCGAAGGTGTCCGACTTTAAAGATAGTCTAATTCCAGAATGGTTTAGAAAAGCAAGTGGGAGCCCTGTAAAAGCTATTAAGGAGTTAGCTTTGAAAAAAATTCAAACATTAATTGATGACTTTAGCTTTGGTGGCTTTGGAATGGGTGCAGAATTTGCAGGAAAGGGCGCTGCTGTGGCTCGTTCTGCTATTACTCAAGCTTTAAAAATACTAAATAAACCAATGTCGTTATTAAATCCTTTGATGACGATTGCTCAAAAAGAATCTGGTTTTAATCCGAATGCGATTAATAACTGGGACATTAACGCCAAACGTGGAGATCCATCGGTTGGTTTATTCCAAGTGATAGGGTCAACTTTTAAAAGATGGATGATGCCAGGGCATGGAAATCGCCGTAATCCCCTTGATTCAGCTCTAGCAGCTATTCGTTATATGGACGGTCGTTACGGCGGTGTAATGGGACATCCAGGTATTAAATCTATGTCACGCGGTGGCGGCTATAAACCTTACTTTAAAGGCGGTATAGCTAGTCATCCACAAGCTGCTACATTAGCGGAGAATGGTTATCCAGAGTTTATTTTAACGACAGAGCCGGCATATCGTGACCGTAATAAAACATTGTGGACGCAAGCAGGGAAGGCTTTAGGGATGTTTGATGATAGTAACCAAGCTTTAGCTATTTCAAGTCATTCTCACTCTAATAATATTCAGTATTCAGACTTTGGAAATGAAGAAGAATTAGCTTTATTAAAAGAACAAAACGATTTACTACGAACAATAGCTTCTAAGAATTCTAGTTTCACAGCAGAAATTGACGGAAAAGTGTTAGTTGATTTCATTGAAGATGAGCAAGCCATCAATGGAAGTATACGTGCAATCTGGGGGAATAAGTAATGATTAGGATATTTGATAAGGAAATGACAGAAATCAATTTAGTAGATTATCGATTACAAGGGTTGAGCTTTCGTCCTTCAGCATTATCCCCTAACCACTATACAGATTCTGTATCTGGTAAACCAGGTATTAATCGCAACGGATCAGAACACGGTCCAAGAAGATGTGAAGCGGAGTTTTTTATTGAAGCTATTAATTTTTATACTCATTCTTTATTTGTAAGTGAACTGTTTGAATTGTTTGATCCTAGTCGTCTGCTATATATTGTGCAAGAAGAACAATTAGGTAAACGTTGGCCAGTTGTAGTAAGCGCTGAATGGACACCAGAGAGAATTAATCCTTTTGTTAGTACGTTTACAGTACCATTCGAAACATATGAGCTTCCCTATGCAGAATCAATTAATACCTCATTAACACCACAAACCTTTGATCAAGAGTGGTGGCAATTGGGTATGGGGCTGATAGCCGAAGACACGCCGTATACCTTTAATACTTCATCATTTCGTGTATACAATCCTGGTAACGTTACGATTAACCCTTTTTACTGCGATATGGAGATTATTTTAAATGTCGCATGTAATTCCTATGTAGAGGTTCAAAACACAACTACAGGCGATTTATGGCGTTATAATGGTAGCTTGACTACGGATGATACTGTGCGATTAGGGTTTAAGGCTAAAAAGAACAATTTAAGTATCTATCGTTCTACGAATAGACAAGTTATCACATTAAAACCTGGTTGGAATGATATTAAAATAAATGGAACTACGAGCATTCAAAACGTTCAGTTTGCTTTCCGTTTCTACTACAAGGGGTGATGAGATGGACACAATGTATATAGAAGACTTACAAGGTGAGCAATACCCTTTACAGGCTGCAGTAGATCGTGAGCGGGGTATTAATGGTGAAAAGTCTATCTCACTCACACTCTATGAAGAAAAATGGAATGAGGACTACTTTAAGAATATTGATACTTGCTGGAAAGTAGGATTTGATGACGATGAATACGAGGTTGTCATCCCAAGAGCGAAGGCAAGAGGTAAAAAAGCGGTGTGGGAGCTTAAAGCTGTCCATCGCTTTTTTGTTGATATGCGGAATAGTTGGAAGTACGAAACGCATACAGGATCTATGACAATCCAAGCGCGTATGAACTTTGTTTTTAATGGTAGTGGATACAATTTTGTCATTGTAGACTCGTTTGGTGCAAAGGATTTAGAAAACTTTGGTGACTCCTCACGATTAGATTTGTTTCAAAAGATTTTAGAAACGTACGAGGCAGAGTTTGAAATCGTAGGAAATACCGTCTATATCCGTACTCGAATCGGGCAGGATACAGATTTTGTTTATCATCGTAACCTCAACCTAAAGGATATTACAATTGAAAAGGATTCAACAGATTTTTCGACATACGGTGAAGGGTTTGGAAAAGACGGGTTACATGTTACGTATACAAGTCCACTAGCATCTATTCCTGGTATTGGTATTAGACATGCACCACCCATACGCGACGAGCGTTATACAGTTGCATCTTCTTTATTTAATGCAGTTAAAAAGATCATAGATGAATCACTAGTTGTCTCGATTACCGTCGATGTTGCTGAATTGCAAGCGCAAGGCTATCAAGATGCACCAAATGAGGGCGATAGAATCTTTTTAATGGATGATCGTCTGAATTTAGATATCGAAACACGTATTGTCAATATCAGTGAATCTTTTAACGTAAAGGGTGAATTAATTTCACAGAAAGTCACAATATCAAATAAAAGCATTCGAGAATCTTATCAATCACAACTGAGTAACACTGTTAAACAGCTGCAAGACTTATTTGCAGGTCGAGGTAATATCCCTTATAACGTGTTGCCAGAAGCAATTCGATTAGCAACAGCAGCGTTATTAAGTGCTCAAACAGAATTGATTTTTGAAAATGGTATTGTTGCGGTTAGTAAAAACAATAAAAATTTAGTTGTTCTGTTGAATAGTGCTGGCTTAGGGATTTCAACTGATGGAGGACAAACATTCGAAAATGCTATTACAGCACTAGGGATAAATACAAATCTTCTTACAGCTGGTGCTATTCATACGAATCACATTCAAATCATCGGTACAGAGTCTTATTTCTTTTGGGATGGTAATGAATTTATGGCTATGGATCCAACTGATCAGCAGAAATATGTGAAAATTAAGCCGGGTTTTATTGATATTTCTGGTGGAGCGTTAAGGTTAAGAAGAGAAGATGGTTATACAGTTATCCAAGATGGTATTTTACGTTATCAGTTCTCATTATCAGCTCATCAACCATTCTTAATGGGGGATGAAGTAAGACAAGTGCAATACGGATTTGAAACGTCAAGTCACCAATTACAGAATGCACAGTATTATGCATTTCGTCATGAAGGTAGATATTTGTGCGTTTTCTTAGGACTAACAACATCTGACCCTCGTTATGAAGCCACAGTTGAAGTTGTAAAACAAGGAACACAAGAAACCCTAGCAGCTTATAAAACGACTGCTACTGAAGACACAGTTGGTCAACTACTTAGAGTTGACTTAGGTCATCCTACTGGTAATGAAACAGGAATTTATGTGAGATTTAGAAGTGGCTACACAGGCAATAAAGTCTATGTACGTGTTATTCGTACATATTTGGAGGGATAAATATGATAGAAGGAAAGACGCAACTGTACTGTGATGCTGACGAAAGTGGAAATATGACAAGGGTAATTTATGGAACAGACATAATTCCAACAAGTCCTTTTCGTTATTTTTTCATGGTATCTAAAATTGTTATTGCAAATTTAGATAAATTTTATATAAGTAATGGTGAACTAAAACAGAAAGAGAGTACAACTCTTATTCCTGTAGAAGAAGAGAAGCTTACTACTGAGAAACAACTAGAAGAAATGAAGAAGCAGATGGAAGAGATGAAGAAGCTAATTGGCTCTTTAACTAATTCCTAATGCTTCTTTTTTATTTTTAAGTTAAGGAGGGAAAATATGAGATACAGACCACCACGAAATAAATGGGGCGCTGATTTTGCAGAGGATTACGAAAGGAATTTAGAGGACATCGAACGTGATATAACAGGTGTCGAAGAGATTGTTGAAGGATCAAAAACCAATGCTGAGCAAGCTTTAACATTTGCAACAGAAGCAAAAGGTAAAGCCGAAAGTGTACAAGAACAATTTAACCAAGTTGTAATTGAGGGTGATTCAAGCGTAGAAGCAGCGCAAGCAAGGGTAGATGCTAAGAATGTTGCGCAACCAACTTTAAAGGCTAGATTGGACAAAGATTACAATGAAGTTACTGCGCAATTGGCGGAAAAACTGAACAAAGGAGACGTATCATCAACTGATTTCAAAATTTCATCTGATAAAGATAAAATAAAATTAATTAATTTATCTGATGAAGTTAGACAGGCAATGGCAGGGACAACACCGATAACTGCCACACCAGGAGTAAACAGTATTGTAGATGAATACATTGCACCAGGCGCAATCACTCTAGCGAAAATAAAAGGGTCTACAGTTCAAGGTAAAAATCTTTTTGACAAAGATTCTAGGACTGTAAACTATTTTGTTAACTACTTAACAGGGACTGTTGGTGCTAATACATCTTACGATGTAACAGATTTCGTACCAGTAGAGCCATCAACTGTTTACGCTAGAAACTATTCACACGAAATTGCCTTTTATGATGAAAACAAAATTTACATCAGCGGTCTTTCAAGATTGTCACCACCAGAACAAGCATCAACAATTACAACTCCTAGTAATGCTAAGTATATAAGAGCTACACTTTCAAAAGGGACAGCAGAGACTTTTCAATTAGAAAAAGGTA
>NZ_LWBK01000053.1:0-31024 GCF_001614195.1 Bacillus sp. VT 712
TTCGTCTATGCGCACTTCTTTTCGGACGTACTGACCCAGGTACAGCAGCTTTCCCTCAACTAAATCACCTTTTTAAAAAATCGAACCCGCACCAAGGGATCAGTCTGCCCAAAAACAGGTGAATCCCCATTTTTTAAGCATCAACCAGACTCCTTCACCTATTCATCCATTTGAAATTCACGAAAATTTAAACCATCGTGATCAAAAGTTGAAAAACGAAATGATTTTAGTTAGCTATGAATAATTCAGGAATAATATAAATGAGCGGAATCGAACGGTTAAAAAGTATTAAATCCGTTGTCAGGACGCTGTATTTCACGATGCTAAATAAGCATAGTAAGCCTAACGAAAGCGCAATGATCGGAACAGCAGGATAGTTGACTTTAAACGGTCTTACTAAGTTTGGCTCTTTCTTTCGTAAAATAAAGAGTGACACTAAGCTAATGCAGTACATCGTCATTGCACCAAATACGGCTAGAATAATAAGTGCATTTGCAAACGTCGCGGATCCTGCACAAATCACGCCGATTCCCCCCGGAATGAGCAGGCCTCCCACTGGCACACCTTTTTTATTCGTTTTTGCAAGAAATTTTGGAAAATACCCTTCTCGCGCTAGCGCATACGTTTGACGAGAGAAACCCATGATAATGCCATTTAAGCTTGCAATGAGCCCGAATAAGCCAATGATTGCAATTGTAATAGAAAGCGCATTTCCATCATAGACAAGCGATAACGCCTGTGGAAGCGGATAATCTGCTGAAGCTCTGGTACCGCTTCCTCCACCTAATCCCGCTGTGACAAATAGCGTGAAAATAGTAGCCGTTGCTAGGGTAATAATGGCAGCAATAAACCCTTTGGGAATGTTTTTTTGTGGATTCTCAACTTCTTCTGCAGCCATAGCTCCACCTTCAATAGCCAAGTAAAACCAAACGGCAAACGGAATAGCAGCTAAAATACCAGAAGGACCGTTTAAGAATGATTGTTCATTAAATAGATTGCTTGTTTCGATATGCGACAGTCCGCTCACGTAGAAGATTGCTAATCCAATAAGTGCTAGAATCGTAGCGCTTAGCTCAATTAAAGCTACTTCTTTAACGCCGATTAAATTAACGAGAATAAAGAAGGCAAAGACACCAACGGTTGCATATACGGGATTAATCGATGGAATTAAAAAATTTAGATATGCACCTGTTGAAACGGCAATAGCGGGCGGTGCAAACACAAATTCAAGTAAACAGGCAATCCCAGCTATAAATCCTCCAAATGGACCCATTGCTCTTCTTGCGTAAGATGACGGTCCACCCGCTTGCGGAATTGACGTTGATAGTTCGGCATAGCTAAACATAAAAGTTGTATAGAAAATCGTTACGATTAAGGTAGCAACTGCAAGTCCTAAAATCCCACCTGCTTCAAACCCATAGTTCCACCCAAAATATTGTCCTGAAATAACCATCCCTACTGAAATAGCCCAAAGATGGATTGGTTTTAGATGTTTCTGTAACGCCATTCTAACTCCTCCTTTTATGTATGTTGTTTTTACTGATAAAAACGATTAAATAACGAGGTGAACACCGCTTGTTTGCTGCTGGATCATTTGATAAATAATTGTACCGATATGTGCAGCTGCTTCTAACGGAGGAGTGCCGCCACGATGAATATTAGAAATCACCATGCGGTCGGACTCTTTTTTTCCTTTTTGTGGCTGATAGCACATGTATGCGCTCATCGATTCTGCGCTGACAAGTCCAGGTCGTTCTCCAATAAGTAAAACGAGTGTTTTTGGAGCTAAAATATCACCAATATCATCCATGCATGCAACCCTCCCTCCTTTTACAAAGAAGGAAGTCCCAACACTAAGGTCATATGAATCCAATGAATCAACCAAAGCTGGATAAACATCGCGGATATTTGCTTCGATTGCATTTGCGCTCAATCCGTCAGAAACAACAATTTGAACGTCTGGCTGCTTTCGGCAGTTACGTTTTAATTGTTCTTTTGCAAGCTCTGAAAGCAATCTCCCTTGGTCAGGGAATTTTAGATAATGCTCTTTTGACGTACTCTTTGTATCAATCGAAAATAATTCTAAATCTTCCAATAATTTATAATCCACTTCACCGTACACCGCATCAACAGCAGCTGCATGATCTGTTCGAAAAGCTAATACATCAGAAGTTAGCGGCCTTGTTCCCGTTCGTCCTACACCAATTCGGGCTGGCGTAAAACCTTTTAAGCGAGCTAGCAGCTGTTCTTTTTCATTTTTCATTACTTCATTCCTCCTAATACGCCGTTCATAAAAATGCTTGGATCACCTGCTTTGGACGTAAATCGATTGTTTTCCATAATGCCATACTCTTCTAACCACTGCTTAAAGATAGAAATCGGCCCTTGGTTTAAAATTCGTCGAACCGTCGCGATATCATGATAGCTTAGCGACTGATAGTTTAGCATACAGTCGTCAGCCATCGGTACACCAATTACAAAGTTTACGCCCGCTGTGCCAAGCAGCATGCTTAAGTTATCCATATCATTTTGATCAACGTTCATATGATTCGTATAGCACACATCCACTCCCATCGGTAAGCCGTGCATTTTCCCCATAAAATGATCTTCTAACCCTGCTCTTGTTACTTGCTTACTATCGTATAAATACTCTGGACCGATAAACCCAACAACCGTGTTGACTAAAAAGGGGTTAAATTGACGTGCTAAGCCGTAACATCTTGCTTCAAGCGTGACTTGATCAATATCGTAATGAGCTTCAGCAGAAAGCTCAGAGCCTTGACCAGTTTCGAAATACCAGCGATGAGGACCTACCGCAGTGCCTTTTTCATTAATCAATGCAGTGGCTTCTTTTAGCATCGAAAGCGAAATACCAAACGATTCGTTTCCTGCTTGCGTTCCCGCTAAGCTTTGAAAGATCAAATCTGCTGAAGCGCCTTTTTCAATCGCACGCATTTGAGTGGTCACATGTGCAAGGACACAGTTTTGGGTAGGAATTTGAAATTCATCAATAATTGACTTTGTTTCATTTAAAAGCGCATAAATATTTTCAGTTGTATCAATAACAGGATTAATACCGATAACAGCATCGCCAATACCATAGCTGAGCGCTTCGTATAAAGACGCACGCATGCCGGCTAAATTATCTGAGGGATGATTCGGCTGCGCTCGTGATGCGAGTACTCCTTTCATACCAATAGTTGTCTGACAAGTTGTTTTCACTTCGATCTTAGAAGCGGCTTGAATTAAATCTAGATTTGACATAATTTTAGTGACCGCTGCAATCATTTCACTCGTTAATCCTTTGGCGATATAAAGTAAGTCCGCTCCTTCGTGCTGATCTTCTAGTACATATTCGCGAAGGTCCGCCACCGTCCAGTTTTGAATTACTTTAAAAATTTCTTCATGTACCTGTTCTTCAATAAGTGCTGATACATCATCTTGTTCAGGGCTTAAAACTGGATATTCTCGAATTTCTTTTAGCATTAAGTTTGCCAATACTTGCTTAGCTGCCATTCGCTCTTTCATAGAGCTTGCTGCAATCCTCGCTAATTCATCTCCCGAACGCGCTTCGTTTGCCTTTGCCATAATTTCCTTTAAGCTTCTAAATACAAATTGTTCTCCTAATACTGCGCACGACTTGATCATCTTTTCATCTCCTTTTAAAAAGCTAACGTTTTTACTGATACAGTGACTGCTTCTCCAACGGTTTTCATGCCGATATCAATGTAGTCTCCATACGTAAAATCAATGCCATCAAGCACTATGACTTTCAATGCTTTGTTACGCTTTTGAATAGCTTGTCCAAGTGCTTTTGCTAAATCTTGCTCACATAAAACGATGAGGCAAGACGCCTGTGAGAAAAAGTTCATATAGCTTTTGTATAGAGCTTCTGCTAACTCTTGAAGCATCGTATACGTGCAGGTAGTAAAAGCTTGCAGCGCAATAGCTGTAGCTTGTCCTTCACAATCGAATATGGTGTTCGCTTGAGATAGCGTACTTTGTAGCCTTTTCACAAAAGACAGTTCGTTCCACACTCCATTTTTCTCTACGTCTACTTTAACAATTGGAATGTTTTTTAGAGGCAAACAATCTTCTGCTATGTATACTGTTGCTCCGCTTATTTCTGTATTTTGCATGCCTGCACCAATGACCGTTGCTCGAGCTGTTTCTGGTGCTGCCTCTGCTCCTTTTTTCCTTAAGCTTGCTGCTAAAAGTGGACCAATGTCACCAAATGCCACGGCTTCTTTTAGCGTAGTAGGAGAGTGTTCATTCATCATTTTTCCAATTCCACCTGAAATAAGCACTTTTTCAATGGTTGGTAAAGATTTACTTAGAGTGGCTAAAAGAAGCACAGACGATGCTCGGTCACGTTCTTTTAAAAAGCTTAGAAGTTCATCTGCTAAGCGATCGCTTAGCACCGCAGCTTGTTCAAAATCTATCGTTCTACCAACCTGCATAGTAGATTGATATTCCTTTAAAAAAGGTTGTAAAAACGGTGAAATATAGTCTACACGACCACCTTCTTGAATTCGGACTAATCGTCCTCCAATATGAAATGTAAACGCGCCAATAACTTTTCCATCTTCACAAAGAGCAACGTTAGCCGTTCCTCCCCCGACGTCAACATTAGCGATGACTCCTTCTGTTTCCTCGGACAGGGCAACCGCACCAGAACCTTTCGCTGCCAACATCCCTTCTAAGTCCGCACCAGCTGTTGCTACGACAAAGTCTCCAGCTCGATTAGCTAAATAATGAAGAATTTTTTCTGCATTTTCTTTTCTGGCTGTTTCTCCTGTAATTATGACCGCACCCGATTCCACGGCTTGAAGTGCTACGTTTGCTTTTTGATACTCTACCTGAAGCAGTTCACTGAGTGCTTCTACATCAATTTCAACCTCTGTTTTTAAAGGCGTTGTGTAAATCTCACTTTGATAAGTAACTTTTCGATCCACAATATCACAGCTAGGCAGCGAAAAGGCGCCGTTGATCTGATTGACTAAAAGTTCACTTACAATCAGCTTTGTGGTACTTGTTCCAATATCAAGCCCAATGCTTGTAATCCACCGTGTTGTCATATCATCATCCTTTAATTCGTTACGTTATGTTAACCTTAAACTAAATAAATGAATTCGACAGCAAAGATGTCAGAAAACATAACATGTTTTTTTGTCACCTTCTCTACCATTACGTTATAAAAAATCCCCTTCTGCATGTAAATGCAAGAAGGGGATTTCTATTATTCTTGTAGAGCTAAATCTTTAGTAATGACATAGTACTCGCTTTTCGTCATTTGCCATCCTTTTACGTTTTCTTTATACGCAACAAAATTATTTGGATGGACAATAGCAGAGTGCAGGACTCCATCATTGATTATTTTTCCCGCTTGTCTTGTTAACTCCACGCGCTTTTGCTCGTCAACAGTTTCATTTAACTGCTTAATTACATCACTAAGCGCTGGATTATCATAGTGACCTACGTTATAAAAACCATCTTTTCCATAAACGCTATTTAAAAAATAAGAAGAATCACCGCGCGGGGCCGTAATTAAGCTGTATGTAGCTATGCCCCAGTCGGAATTTGTGGTCATATATTCATCTATGTTTTCAACCTGCTGGATTTCTACTTTGACCCCAATCTTTTTCGCTTCCGATTGAATGAGCTGTGCCATCAAGGGAAGCTCTGGGCGATATGGATATGTTAAGATTGTGAACGATAGCTGCTTACCATCTTTGACTACTTGGTTGCTTTCAAATTTGTAGCCTGCTTTTTTTAAGTATTCTTTTGCAGATTCAGTGCCAAACTCTTTTTTCGGAGCATCATAAGCGAAAGAAAACTCCTTTAAAAACGGACCGTTGGCTGCTACGCCTTGTCCTGCAAGCGTGTAGTCTACCACATCTTGACGATTTAAGAGAACATCAAATGCTTTTCTCACGTTAACATCTTTAAACGCTTCAATGTTCGTATTATATAAAAGCATTTGCGTTCGTAAGCTTGGAACGACGTCAACTACAAGCGACTCGTCTTTCTTTAACAGCTCTAGGTTTTCAATTTCAGGACGATACACAATATCTGCTTCTCCGGATTGGAGCCCTGCTGTCCTTGCATTTGCATCTTCATTGTATAGCATTGTAACGCGATCCAATTTAGATTCACCGTCCCAATACTGATCATTTTTTTTCAGCTCTAGCTTACTGTTTGGCTGAGAAGATACCGCTTCAAATGGTCCTGTACCTACTGGATGTGCTTCAATATTTTTTTCGGTTACATCGATAATAGCTGCGTTGGGATGAACGAGTTCAGACGGAAATGAAGCTACAGGCTCTTGCGTTACAATCGTTAGTTTTTGACCATCCGCTTTCATTTCTTTTATTTTCAATGAGGCTTTCATCGCTTCACTCACCTTCATCGTACGTTCTAATGACGATTTCACCGCTTTAGCGTCCAACGTTTTTCCATTTTGAAACACAACTTCGTCTCTAATAATAAACTCCCAAGTTGTTCCATTGTCTAACGTTTTCCAACTTTCAGCTAACCATGGCTCAATTTGTGAATCTTCTGTTGTTTTGACCAATGTTTCCACAATGCCTGCTCGCAGCGGCGTGTAGTTAAGCTGGGGATCTAGGGTATCTGTTGGAAAGTTGGATAAAAAGGTAAGCTTGTTGCGGTCGGAATCTACAGAGCTGTTTTCCTTATTTCCAGAGCAAGCTGTAAGCATGCACGCCACAACTCCCATCATGATTGCTGTTTTCCATATCTGTCTTTTCATGTCGTAATCCTCCAAAGTATGTATCTTAGCAAATGATGCTAATCATAATTTCAAAAGTTTACGAGTTTTCTAACTTTTTGTCAATCAGTTTTTTGCTTAGCTTTTGACCTTTGGAGCGTCCTTTATACGTCGTCCCAATAATACCAACCATAATAGCTATACCTCCAATCCAATGGAAGTAAGACAAACTCTCATGTAAAAATGCGACGCCTGCTATCACACCGATTAACGTAGCTAAATTAGTAAACACGCTCATCTGCGCTGCTTGAATTGTTTTTAACGAGTAGTTGGATAGAAAAGCTGTAATAAGAGAAGAAAATATACCTAAGTATGCTACTGAAAGCAAAAATTCCAGTTGAAAAAGCGGTTCGAAAAATGTTGCCAGCGAGCCGTTAAGACTATGATGAACAACGGCCGCTCCGTTAAAGCCGACAAACCCAACAAACATCATGACGTATGTAAGCTCCAAGGTAGAATATGAGCGTGTCATTTTACGAGCGAGTACGTTATAAGAAGCATTTGATAAGGATGCTAGTAAAATAAACAGGGCACCTAAACTTCCACTTGCTGAGAAATTTACGCCTTTCATTGCTAGAATGTATACAATACCGGAAACAGATAATAGAATTGAAAACTTTTGGCGAGACGTTGACGTTTCTTTTAATAGATAGGTAGCAAGAAGCAAAGTGAAAATTGGAACCGACGCTTGAATAATGCTCGCTTCAGAAGATGTGGTATATAAAAGACCAAGCGCTTGAAAGCCAAAGTAACTTATCGGAAATAAAAGACCTAGAGGTACAATACGAAGAACATCGTGCCCATTCACTTGCATTTTTTGCTTGTTCACAAATAGAAACAAGGAAGCAACTATAAAAGATAGCGTAAAGCGATGGGCAAGCACATCAATAACCCCTGCATAGTTTAGCGCTACTTTTACAATCATGAGCGCAAAACCTGTAATGATTGCATATAAAAAAGCTGAGCCAAACGCTCTTTGAACATTTGTCAAATAATCCTCTCCTTTTTAACCGATTGTGCGAATACACTCCACTGATTGTTTTATACAAGTATACAAAAAAGCCCTTGTTTTACAACAAGAGCTTTTATTCTTACGCTTCAATCAACGTTAGCTTTTCTATAATTGCTTCACGTGGCTTAGGTGCTGGAACGTCATCAAATTTACCTAACATCAATACACCGACAATAGCTTCATCTTCTTTTATTCCTGCTATTTTTCTAAACCCCGGCTGATGAATGAGTTTACCAGTTTTCCATAGCACTCCAATTTCTTGCTCCCACGCTAACAGTAGAAAATTTTGGATAAAAGCAGACACAGCGCTGAAATCTTCTTCTTGCTTCATTTCATTTTCATCTTTAGGGACCGTAATAATAATATTAGCCTGTGATTGAGAAAATTTCTCTGCCATCTTCCCTATTTTTTTTGCTGCTCCTTCATCAGAAACTTGTTTGGACAAGTTTTTCATCTGTTCACTTAATGATTCATTGCCTTTCCCATAAAACATCACAAGTCTCCACGGCTGACGTAGCTTATGGTTTGGAGCCCATGATGCATCGTCTAAAAGTTGGATAATAGCTTCTTTCTCAATTGGATCATTATTAAATGTACGAATGGTTCTTCTTTCTCTTATTACGTCTCGAATGGATGCTGACATCTGAATCGTTCCTTTCAACTATAGATTGTGTTAGCTATTTTGAATTAAAAATCGCACGGCTTGCGAAATATCCATATCGTGTTGTTCACAAAATGTAAGCAGTTTATCATATGTATTGGCATCTAAGCGTACATGAATAGATTCGGTAAGCCTTGTATTATCAAGATGTTTTGAAACTTTGTGCTGGTCTTCTTTAAACATCCCTCGATGTACGGATAACGTCGCGCTTCCTCGATCAGCAATTTGCTTTTCACATTCTCTCTCATCCCAAAACTCTTTAACTTGCTCCATGCGTTCATCAAGTCGCTTCTGAAACTCTTCATTTTCAAGTTTTGCGCCTTTACGCTTTGCTTTATGGATAAACTTTTGAATCATAAATTCCCGGTATTCTTCGTAGCTTTTAAATGATATTACTCTCATACGATTACCCTCACATCTGTTCTACGATAATCATTCTCAATTGACTATCTACCCTTATATTACTGAATATAAGACATTTCTGTCAATCTTTTTCTCAATTAAAAAAGAAAAGGCACTTCGCCTTTTCTTTATGCAGCTTGCTTTTGCTTCTTTCTCTTGTACTTCCACATCATATAACGATAACGTATCGTACATCCGATGCAGTATCCCATTAAAGCTACACCTGCTGCAATAAGCACCATGATGCTAAAAGCCGCTGATACAACTGGTAGATTTACCATAAAAAACAACAGTGATAATCCTAAACAGCTAGTCGCAATCCACTGGTTGAAAAGCTGCTGATCGCGATCTTCTAACGGATAGAATGAAGCTTCTTTTCTAAGAAATTGTTTTCCCACCTTCATGATGGGATTTTGTTTTGTTAGGAGAGTAATGATCCCTACAATAAACGGAGCAAGCAGTACCCATGTTGTTGTAAAAAACGATAAAACGACGCTCGCTACAATAAAAGCTTGATTGAACTGAACAAGTGGTTTTGGAATCCCCATGACAAATAGCCCCCTCTTTATATCTCATTATACACAGTGTATTAGTAAGAATAAAGATGGAAGCTTTGGAAACTTATGAGTTTTTCAACTTTCTTAAACAAAGCTTTATGCATTCATTTGCCTCTTCGATAAACTTATCATTTCCTGCTTTCAAACGAATTTCAAGCGACTGTTGAAAATAATGATGGGCTTTTGAAAGATTTTGTTGATCTAATAAACATTTTCCGTACTGTTGATACAAGAAATCTGCATATGTATGTAGCGATGATTTTATGTGAAGCTGATTGAGGAGAGTTTCGAACGTTTCATTTGCTTTACACCAATTACTTTGCCAATGGAATGTTTGTCCTAAATAAATAGAACTTTTAAATACTTGCTCGTGTTCATGATACCTTTCATATAAATAAATGGATAGCTGCAAATGTCTTACGCTGCTTTCTAATGCGCCTACAATGCGTTCATATTTACCAATTATCCGGTACATGTCCGCAGCTATTCTCTCATCTTCCTCTGAGATTGCTTTCTTTTTTAAATAAGCAATCCCTTTTCGGATATCAGCTTCATTAAAAGGCACTTCGCGGAGCTTCTGGCTAAAACTATAATTCATATTAAAGGGAATACGCTTTATATCCATAAAGAACCCTTCCTTATATATCCATTTTATATAATTGTACCCTAAATTTGCAGTACATACAATATTTATGAAAGCCTCTTTCATCTGTGGAAAGAGGTTTTCATCACTATGCGTTTCGCTTCATATAATAAAATGGCTTTCCGCTAATGTAACGCGTACCCGTCACGTAAAAATCCATTTTTTCGTAGAGAGCACGAGCTCCTTCATTATCAAGCTCAACATTTAGGGTTAAAGGAAGCTTCCTACTTTCTGCTTCTTGAAAAGCACTCTGTAACAGCATAGATCCAATGCCTTTACCTTGATAACTTTCACCCACAACGATTGAATCAAGATAAAAGTCTCCTGCTTCTGTTTCCCTATCTGGAAGCCACTTGCTGTTTCCTGTTTTTTCACGAACATACGAAACCATTGGCTGATCGAAAGCTTCAATTTGTTCACCCTCATAGCAAATCATGACTCCCGCGATTTCCTCGTTAAGTTCAGCAACCGTAATATTTTTATAGCTATATCGGCTGCAGTCTGACTCCACATATGTTTATAACACGCGAAGAGCCTCGTCGTCCGCTGAACTAGCAGTATGGTCGCGGGCAATTTGACCAAGCATGCTATATAATAGCTCGCTTATAACGCCTGCTTCTTGTTTTTCTGCTTTTCTGATGTTCATACTATCAATACTCCTTTTTATCGTCTATTTCTACTTTACCACATCTGTGTAGTTTTGAAAGAAATATACATTTTATCGAAAAAACAGTATAATGAAATAAATAATAAAAAGGTGGTAGGTGCTCAGTTGATGCCAAGAAAACAAAAGCGTAAAAAGAAAACGTCACGTGATCGATATACCATTTTTGATTTTCTTTTTGATTTACTCTTGGAAGTTCCCCAGCTTTTACTTTGGCCAGTGCGATTCCTTATAAGAAACATAAAACATCTCTTTGATGCGTTTTAATAGGGAGTATTCATTATAGATTGATCATAGCCATGCTTGGAGTGAACCTCTTCCAAGCATGGCTACATTTTTTTACTACTCTTAGTTCAGTGGAAACTCATGCTTTGGTTTGCGCTTTGCCTTTTTTCTTACTTCTTTCCACCAATAGTATAAGGTGGTTCCAACAAAAATCCCTACCAGCATTTTTATCATAAACGGTGTCATCCTACACTCTCCTTTCTTCTTTTACAAACAGCGCTTGAATAAGTCGCTTTCTTTCAAAAAGTAATAGTGCTAGGCACATTAGCGTTAACACCGTGCTTAAATCTTGTACGCCGATATCAAAAAAGTAATTAACCATCATTACGTTTACAACGATTGGAAAATAACAGATTGCTCCAAACAACGCCGTGCGCGGGATCATAATGAGAATAGCCGCTACTACCTCTCCAATTCCAATTACGATTTCATATTCTTTGGAGTAACCAAAAAATCTCCAAGCCATAACAAACCCTTCACCATTTAGCGCAAGTGCTTCAGGCGTAGGCTCTCCAAACTGGCCGAATACAATCTTTACAGAGCCATAAATAAGAAACACAACCCCTAAAAAAATCCGAAACGTTGCTGGAATTGATTGACGAAAAACTGAAACCCATTTAGAACCTTTCATTTGCCCACTCCTTTACCTATTTTTCTGTTAAAAATCGACTTCTCTCTTCTGCAGTAGGCAGCCGACAAGCTCTTTTTTTCATAAACTTGTGCCGGTGTTTAGCTACGTAATCATACACTTTGTCTCGAATGCGTTTAGGCACAATAATAAAGACATATGCATATTTGACCGGCCCTGTGAGCTCTTTCACAATACGTAACATGGCCGTTGACTTTGTATAGATCAACTCGTTTTGAAATAAGACAATTGAGTTGTATTGTTGAGGGATTATGTGATTAGTTCGCAGTTTTTCACCCAAAGATGATTGTAGGGAAGCAAAACAAAACGTAACTGTTGGGTCATGGTTCATTATAAATAAAATTGTTTGATTACACATATGACAGTCTCCGTCAAAAAAAATGATATGCTTTTTCACTTCTATTGGTAAAACCTCCCTTCTTTTTCATTGTAATAGCTTATCGCATCTGTAACGATGTCATTACCTTACAGTTAGCTTACAGTTTTGTAAGTAAAGCCGTTTAAAGTGCGCAAACTACTATCATAAGAAGAATAAAAAGCAGGCATTTTTCCTACAATAGTTTTGTCTTTATTCAACTTTTTTAGCGACTTTAAAAACCGTTGTTTCCTTCTAAAAACGTTGCTGTAGACCCACTTGCTGCTAGCTTGTTACGATAAAATCATCTAACTGAAAGGAGTTTTTTATGAAACGCTCATCCTCAAACATTGCCTTTTTATCTGTCGCTAGCAACTCACTTGTTGTGCTACTAAAAGTTAGCGTAGGTATTCTGACCGGTTCTGTAGCCGTCTTATCAGAAGCCATTCATTCAGCACTTGATTTATTGGCCTCTTTTATCGCTTTCATTTCTGTTAAAGTATCTGGTAAGCCAGCAGATGACGATCATCCTTACGGTCATGGAAAAATCGAAAATATCTCAGGAACAATTGAGACGTTGCTTATTTACGTAGCAGGTATTTGGATTATTTATGAATGTGTACATAAGTTGATTTCACCTGAACCGATTAAACTTCCGCTTCTAGCTATTGGTGTTATGCTTCTGGGTGCTCTTATTAACTTTGTAGTTTCTAGAATTGTAAATAAGGAAGCAAATCGTATTAACTCTGTTGCAATGAAGTCAAATGCCTTTCACCTTCTTACAGATGTATACACATCGCTTGGTGTAGGACTTAGCTTAATATTAGTTGCCGTAACAGGTTGGACGTTTCTAGACCCTATTATCGGGATTGCCTTGGCGCTTTATATTATGATTGAAGCAACGAAGTTAATGAAAGAGGCCTTCCCTCCTCTGTTGGACGCTCGTTTAAACAAAAGTGAAGAAGAAGAGGTTTTCCAGGCTATTCGTACCTTTCAAAGTGAGTATATTGAAATTCAGTGTTTTAAAACACGAAGAGCAGGAGCCCACGAACATATTGATTTTCACCTCATCGTACCGCCAGAGAATAGCATCAAAAGCATTCACCACTTATGTGATCGCATTGAGGATAAAATTCTTGAAAAGTTTCCGAACGCTCACATTATGATTCACCCAGAGCCGGACGGTTTACAAGAAAGGTAAGCACGAAGCTAGCACATAACAAAATATTTTTTTCTCAAGAACGGATCATGACTTTTCTACAATAGTTAGCTTTTAAGAACAAGTTCGTCCCATTTCAATAGTTTTTCAACTTGTTTTTGAAACCAAAAATATCTCATCTCTTTAATATTGTTAACAAAAAAATAAGAATAATCTAACAAATATGCGTCTTTTATGCTACTATATAGTTTAATTATTTCTGAAAGAGGTGAACGTTTTGAATGACTTATTAACGTTTTTATTACTATCTTCTTTTGTTGTAATGAGTCCTGGTGTTGATACTGCGCTTATTACAAAACGCACCGTTAGTGAAGGGCAAGCCTCTGGTTATCGAATGGCTTTAGGGATTACTACGGGCTCATTAGTTCATACGTTTGCCGCAGCGTTTGGCCTTTCAGCCATTCTCATGCAGTCTGCTTTAGCATTTGAAATTGTAAAATACGTGGGAGCTATTTATTTGATTTACCTCGGCGTTTCTTCATTTATGACAAGAAAAAAACAAGAAACAGAAGAGAATTTAAAAGACCAAATAAAACCTGGTCAGTCTGCATTTAAGCAGGGATTGTTATCAAACGTATTAAACCCAAAAGTAGCGATGTTTTTTCTGACGTTTTTACCTCAATTCGTCACCCCAGGTTCAAGCTCTATTCAGCAATTACTAATGATGGGTGTTATATATACGTTTCTATCTATTTCTTGGTTTTTTGTTTATGTCTTTTTCATTAACTATTTGCGAAGCTGGCTGTTATCGGCCAAGGTTCAGCGCGCAATGGATAGGGCAACTGGCTTAGTACTGATTGGCTTTGGAGTTAAGCTTGCGTTTTCAAAACAAAATTAATTCAAAAGAGTTTGGGACATAACAAAATGATTGCTTCTAAGAGACGAACAATAGCTGTTCCAATCTTTTTGGTTTGTCTGAACACGTTCGTTCCATTGCGCTACGGCCACTCGCTTTCCGCGGGGAGGAACCTGAGCTTCCTCGCTGCGCTGCGGGATCTCAGTTTTCCCTCTCTTTCCCGCAGGAGTCGAGTGTCCTACGCTCCATTCCACCCTATTTCCAACATTGTTTTCACAATCAACAAAAAACCTGAACGATTAAAAGTGAGAAACTCTCAATCGTTCAGGTTTATCATTGGCTGAATTACTTATGTCCCAGCCTCTTTTTATTTATCCCATAATGAAGCGAACTGCGGCCATTAAGGCTACTCCGCTTAAAACCGTAACGGATAAGCTCTTGCTTCGAATCGCAATGAAAATCGTTGGGATAATTACAATGATAACTTCCCAGTTCACTTGAAGAGCATTTTCTGTTTGTACGGTGAAGTTTTCTACTACCAAAGCGGTTAAGATACAAACGGGAATATATGAAAGCCACTTAAGAACCGGTTCTGGCAGCGTCATGTTTCGAACAATTGCAAATGGTACAACCCTTGGAATAAACGTTACAAGTGCACACCCTAAAATAATGAGCAGTGTTGATAGATCTAAACTCATTTTTCAGTCATCACTCCAATCGTTGCAACAATGATAGTTGACACAATAACGGCTACGTGCGAAGGCATAAAAAACGATAGCGTAATCATCGCAATAGTCATGTATGCAGTTAAAGTAAGAGAATGTCTAAGCTTTTTGGGAGCAAGACTTTGCAGCTGTAGAACAAGAAGCGCGACAAACATAGCGATTAAAGCAAAATCAAGACCTAAAGCTTCAGGATCTACAATCACGTTTCCAAATAACGCTCCCACAACGCAGGCACAAATCCATGAAAAGTAAGCCGTAATGTTTAAGCCATTCATCCAGCGATCCGTTATATGTTCACCTTTTGCGATTTTATTAGCAGCAACACCAAATGATTCGTCCGTAATAAGAGCTCCAATGCCTATATTCTTTACCAACGAATAGCGCGTAAAGTGTGGAGCAAGAGTTGCACATAATAAAAGATGCCTTAAGTTTACAATAAAAATGGTTAAAATAATGGCTGAAGCCGGACTATCAGCGACAAGCAACGCACAAAAAATAAACTGAGCCGCTCCTGCATAAACAAATATGGCTAATAGCGCTACTTCTAAAACACTAAGCTTTGAAGCTACTCCTACTACTCCACAAGCAATACCAATACTTATGTATCCTAATAGCGTGGGAACACAGTCTTTCACTCCTTGTGAAAAGGTTGGGATAGCACTTTCTCTTTCAACAAACGCTTTTTCAGTGATCACGTAACCCCCTCCTCTGTTCATTATATTATACAACCAACTGTTATAACAAACAACTGTATGTTATACTGTTTATATAAAAATGTTAAAGGAGATCTATTATGGACCATATCCAGCAAACAATTGCGGCTAACTTAATTAGCATTCGAAAAAAAAGAAACTTATCTCTCACGCAAGTTTCTGAGCTAACGGGTGTCAGTAAAGCAATGCTCGCGCAAATTGAAAATGGAAAATCCAGCCCAACTGTTACGACGCTATGGAAGATTGCCAATGGCCTTCAAGTATCCTTTTCATCGTTTATCCAAGAGCAAAAAGCACAGGTGAAAAAAATTCAGCTAAACGATCTTAAACCTATTACAGACAATGAAGGCAGCTACGTTGTCTTTCCATTTTTTCCTTACCATCCTGAAAAAAAGTTTGAAGTATATATCGTTACGCTTGCCCCTGGGTGTACGCACGGAGCAAAATCTCACCTTGGAGAAGAATACTTGCTGGTAAAAGACGGTGATTTGTCTGTTATAGTAGACGGTGAAGAACATGAGCTAACATCTGGAGATGCGCTTCAGTTTCCAGGCTCGTCACCTCATAGCTATATAAATCGAACGGAAAAAGAAGCGAGCTTTTTCTTGTTGATGTACTACCCAGAACCGCAATAAAAGGAGCCTTAATAGATTAGAGCTCCTTTTATTTAAACTATAAGAGATGAACCTTGAATAATAATTACTGTCATTCCCACATCACTTCCTGACGTGTGCCACTCGTCTTTTTCCCACAATGCTGCTTGTCCTTTTTTGACTTGTACCTGGACTTCATCATCACTTGTTACCCAACCTTCACCCTCAATTACCAAGAACAGTTGTTTACTTGGCGCCTCATGATGACCTGTAATTCCTCCCGGTTCAATATACATAATTCCTATAGAAGCTTCTTTTAGATTCGCTATCTTCAAATAGCTTGATAGCTCAGAGTTATATCGTGTAACTGGAACCGCCTGCTGCTGTTGAAATGAAATAATCTTCAAGTAATCTTCACCTCTTCATACACTCTAGTTAACATAATAATATTATTATCTATATAAAAAGCAGTGTATCTTTTCAAATGATACACTGCTTAAAAAATGGATACGAGTTCTTTTGTATAGGGATTTCTTTGAGCGTGAAATAACTCTTCAGTCCGAAACATATCCACAACCTCACCTTGTTTCATTACCATAATGCGTTGACTCAGCTCTTTAACTGCTGTAAGGTCGTGTGAAATAAACAAGTAGGATAAATCTAGTTGGTCGCGAAGATCTTCCAGCAAATGCAAAATGCTTCGCTGTGAAATAACATCGAGGCTTGCCGTTGGTTCATCTAGTATAACAAGTTCAGGTTCAATGCTAATTGCGCGAGCAAGCGTCACGCGCTGCTTTTGTCCTCCGCTTAGTTCGTGAGGGTATCTTTCAGCAATACTTGCAGGCAACCCAACCATATTGAGCAGTTCTGACACAAACTGTTCTTTTGATGAAAATGAAAAATAGCGCAGACTTAACTGCTTTCTGTACTGTAAATAAGGGTCTAAAAGGGAAGCTTTTATTTTAAGTTTAGGATTTAATGCAGCCGTTGGGTTTTGAAACACAATTTGAAAGCCTTTGCGAATTGGCATTAGCTTACGACTACTCAGGCTTTGAATTTCTTGATTTCTGAATAGAATTTTACCGCTATTCACTTGTTCTAAACGCATCAAACAGCGTGAAAGCGTACTTTTCCCACACCCACTCTCACCTACAAGCCCCAAGCACTCTCCTTTTTTCAAATCGAACGAAACGTTCTTTAAGACCTGTTGACCACCATACGTTTTAGTAAGGTTTTGAACCGACAATAAACTCATCTTATAATACTCCTTCTTTAACCGCTAACTCGCTTGCTTTTAATACCGGTGCCGCTGCGATTAGCTGCTTTGTGTATTCATGCTGAGGATTCGTGAGTACTTTTGTTTTATCACCACATTCTACAATTTTGCCTTCCTTCATAACAGCTAAGCGGTCCGCATATTTTCTAACGTGTCGCCAGTCATGCGTAATAAATAAAATTGTACAGCCTGTTTCTTGTTGTTTTTCTTTTAATACTTGTAAAATCCGATGAGCTGATATACTATCAAGCGCTGTTGTAATTTCATCGGCAATAACGAGCTCAGGTGATAATAAAAGGGATAATGCAATCGAGGTGCGCTGAAGCTGCCCACCGCTCAGCTGAAAGGGATAGCGTTTGTAGAATTTTTCATCTAACCCTACAGATTCTAAAGCTTGAATTGCATTATCTTTTCTAACTATTCTATCATTTACGCCATGCACTTTTTGATACTCTTGAAAATGCTGGCCAATCGTTCGAAATGGTGTAAATGACCCTTGGTAATCCTGAAAAATATACGCAATTTTTTGGCCTCGGATTCTTTTTAGGTCGCTGCGCCTCAATGAAAGCGTATTTTCTCCGTTGAAATTAATTTTGCCTTCAGCTGTTAAGTTAGGTGACAGCATTTGACCAATCGTTTGCGATAAAACACTTTTCCCGCTGCCACTTTGACCTACAAGCGCATACCACTCACCTTTTTCAAGCTGTAGTGATACGTTATCAAGAATGTTTTTTTCTTTACTTCTTACCGAGAGCTTTTCAATCGACAAAATCATTTTTACACTTCCTTTTTTACATCAAATTGATCGCGTAAATAGTCACCGATAATGTTGGTGACTAGTACTATCCCTATAATTGCTAAGCCAGGATAAATCATCAGCTCAGGATTAGATTGAAAATACGGACGTGAGTCATTCAGCATAGCTCCCCACTCTGGTACAGGAGGCTGTGCACCTAATCCAATATAAGATAGAGACGAAATTAAAAGAATAATTTTCCCCAAGTCTAAGCTTGCCATGACAAGAACATAACCAATGATATGTGGTGCTAAGTGCTTTTTCATAATTTGTAAAGCAGACAGTCCGTTTGTACGAGCGACTAATACGTATTCTTTTTGTGACTCAGATAACACGGTGCTTCGAACAAGTCGCGCGTAGTTTACCCACTTGACCATCACAATTGCAAATACAAGATTGCCAATTCCAGGGCCTAATAGCCCGCTTAGTACAATAGCTACCACTGTATCAGGAAACGCTAAAAAGCTGTCTGCAATTCTCATAAACAATCGGTCTACTACACCGCGTTTGTAGCCTGAAATCAGACCAATTGGAATCCCTACGAGCAAAGCTACGCCTAAGGCAAGTGCACTAAAGCCAATGGTTTGCTGTGCACCGAGCAACAAGCGCGTTAAGATATCTCGCCCTAAATGATCGGTCCCCAAAGGATGTGCCATGCTCATGCCTTCAAGTCGTTTCTCTAAGTTCGTAAGAGTTGGATCATATTTTAAGTAGAAAAAGGTATAGATAGATGCTGCAACAACAATAAGAAAGAGAAAGGCGAGCGGTATAATGATTTTACGCTGTTTTTTCATAGCCGGCAGATACACTGAGGACTCTTTCATCACTTACTCTCCTTTTCTTTGTATTTCATTTCAGGGTTTAAATAACGATATGATAGGTCTACACATGTATTCACAATAAATACAATGCCCCCCATTACGAGTATGTAGCCTTGAATAAGTGGATAGTCACGCTGACGAATCGCATCGACAATGAGCTTGCCGATTCCAGGGTATGCAAACAGCACCTCTATAACAACGACCCCGCCTATCAAACTACCTAAGCTCATGCCAAACACCGTGATCACCGGTGGAATACTGTGGCGAAAAGCATGCATTAAAAAGACTCTCCCTTCTGATAACCCACGCGCTCGTGCTGCACGAATAAACTCTTGGGTATAAGAGTCTAGTAAACTTGAACGAAGCAAGCGAACATATACGCTTGAAATTGCTAAACCCAACGTAATAGAAGGTAGAACAAGCGACAGTATTCCGTCTCTCCCCATCGTAGGGAACCAATTTAAGCGAACGCCAAATAAATCAATGAAAATAAGTCCCAACCAAAAGCTTGGAACAGCAGCTCCAATAATTGAAAGCGTTCGGCTTATTTTATCTATCCAACTGTCTCTGTAAAGTGCAGATAGCGAGCCCAGCGGAATTGCAACAATAAGCATTACTACAATTGCGCCGATTGCTAGCTCTAATGTAGCAGGCAGAGCAGCCATAATTGTACTCATAACGTCTTGTCCCGTTACGAACGACTGCCCAAAATCCATCTGAACAAATTTCTCTAACCATAGTCCGTACTGCACAAGAACAGGCTCATTAAATCCCATTTCTTCACGAAGTGCTTCTACTTGCTCTTGGCTGACTGAGAGCTCATCAACGTTCAAAATGGTTAGCACGGGATCTCCCGGTGCTAACCGAATAAAGATAAAACTGACAAAGGTTATAAACAATATAAAAAATAGAACTTCCGAAAACTTTCGGAAAAGGATTTTAATCACTCTTTCACATCCAGCTTATTTGTAGTCATGTAGTATTCGCTCTTAGTCGTAAACCAGTTTTCCACTTTATCTTTGTTGTAAGCAACGATTGTTGATGGATGTAACACAAACGAGTTAATAACATTTTCATCGACATAATCAGCTGCTTTCCGTCTTTTTGCATCTTGCCATCTTTTAACGTATATCCTGCTTTTTCTAGATGTTTAACTGCTTCATCTGAACCTGTTTCACGCTTATCATACGTTGGTGCAAAAGCTAACGAAGGTAAGAACGGACCTCTTGCTGTCTCAGCATGACCTAATAGAATTTCATCGACAATCTTCTGGCGATCAATTAATGCATCAAGCGCTTTTCTTACATTGATATCTTTCATTTCTTCTCTTTGCATATTCATTGTAAGTTGATGCACGCGGAACGTTGCCGTTGATTCAACCTTCATTTTTGAATCTTCTTTAAGTGAATCTAAACTTTCTACCTCTGGACGATACACAATGTCTGTTTGTCCAGACTTCAATGCTAAGGTACGCGCATTTGCATCTTCGTTAAACGCAAACGTCACAGAATCAAGCTTTGAAGTACCATCCCAATAATCATCAAAGCGCTCAAGCTCTAGTTTGCTTCCTGGTGTAAACGACGCAAGCTTAAAGGGACCTGTACCAACTGGTTTATTCACAAAGTCTTCTTCAGATACGTCAATAATAGCGACGTTTGGATTCACAAGCTCTGATATAAACTCTGGAAACGGCTCTGTTGTTTTAATAGTAAGCGTAAAACCATCAGCACTAATTGTATCAATTTTCAGTGCATTTTGAATAGCCACATTTTCTTTCAACGCTCGTTCTAACGATTTTTTTACAGATTCAGCATCCATCTGCTTTCCATTTTGAAACTTTACATCTTCACGAAGCTTAATTGTCCAGTTTTGACCATCTTCTCCGTCCCAGCTCTCTGCTAGCCATGGCTCAATGCTTAGATTTTCTTCATCAAGTCGAATAAGTGTTTCCGTAATTCCTGCTCGCAGTGGCACATAGCTAGAATCAACGTGTGGATCTAATGAATTTGTAGAGAAGTTATACAAAAAGTGAATAGTTTGAAACATTAAATTTTATTACATAATAAAAAACCGCTATGCGTATCAATCTCCTTAACGCATAGCGGTTTTTTTATCTTATTCTTGAATCTCCTGTTTCCACTGACCATAACCACCTGTTAAATTGTAAACCTCCGTTATTCCTTTGGATTGAAGGAGGCTGATCGCAATCGCAGAACGAACTCCTGAACCACACTGAACAATTAGCGGACGGTGAGCTGGCACCTCATCAATTCGATCTAACAAGGTTCCAAGCATAATGTGAGTGGCACCTTCAATGTGACCTGCTTTCCACTCTTCTAAGCTTCGAACATCTAGTACCTGTGCTTTGTTTTGATCAAGCATGTTTTTTGCTTGGTGTGGCGTAATACTTTCATAAGACTGTGTCGTAGAAGCTTCTACTACTGCTTTGTTTGCATCGTAGTAGCCAACCAGCTGATCAATCCCAACAGAATGTAACACTTTTTCAATTTCACCAATCTGTTCATCCGCTGTTAGGACATATAATGGACGATCATAATTCACAATCCAGCCGGTCCAATTTGCAAATGAGTTGTTAAAGGGAATATTAATCGTTCCCTCTATATGATTTTCAGCAAATTCCGCTGCGCTTCTTGTATCAATTACCTGATAACCTGCTTGAATTTGCTTTTCTACTTCGATTACGTCTGCTAACTTGTTAACCTTTGGAAGCTTTGATAAGCTGTTTGGTCCTACTTTATTCACCTTTTTCATCACTGCAAAATATTTCGGTGGCTCTGGCTGTCCATCTAACAAAGCATTTACAAACGCTTCTTTTTCCGTATGCTGAAGCGCCCAGTTAAAGCGTTTCTCATACCCTACAGTTGAAGAAGGCACGGCACCAAGGGCTTTTCCGCATGCGCTTCCTGCTCCGTGTCCCGGCCAAACCTGCATAAAATCAGGCAGCTCTTTGAACTTTTGAAGCGATTCAAACAATTGATATCCGCCTGACTGTGCTGTTCCCTGTGCACCCGCTGCTTTTTCTAATAAGTCTGGGCGACCAACATCTCCAACAAATACAAAGTCTCCTGTAAAAATCCCCATTGGTTCATCTGCTTTAGCACCGCCGTCCGTTAACGTAAACGAAATGCTTTCCGGCGTGTGACCAGGCGTATGCACTACACCGAATGTTAGATTCCCAATCTTAAACTGGTCCCCACCTTTTAGCAATTTATGAGGTAAGTGATCAATGTTTTGATACTTCCAATCTGCATCTCCCTCGTCTGATACATATAACGTAGCCCCTACTCTTTCAGCTAACTCGCGACCTCCAGACACAAAGTCAGCGTGAATATGGGTTTCTAAAGCACCAATGATTTTCATTCCATTTTTTTCTGCTTCTTGAATGTATGGTTCAATATTTCGAGCAGGATCTACAACAACAGCTTCTTTTGCAGCTTGACACCCTACCAGATAAGAAGCTTGTGCTAATTTTTCATCATAAAAGTATTTAAGTAACATATTCATTCTCCTTTTTCTTCATATTGATATCCTTAATCCATCCCTACTTTACCCTGGTAGGTATATAAGGATACAAATTAAACTCACACTCCACAACCAACTAGTTCTTTTTCTGTTTTGCATGGACAAGTCGCTAACTGATAGCTTGACACAATATATCCTTTCTGACGTAAAAAGCGAATTCCTAAATGTAGCTCTATTTTATCTTCTGCGATGATGTGAATTTGTTGATTCGGTATTTCAGAATAAAAGCGTTTTAAATACGCATAGGGAATGTTTATAACGTTCCTATATTCACTTTCGCTTCTTTCGTTGTAATGACGAATATCAACAAGTAGCCGGTCATCTTTTAGCTCATTAGGGTCATTAACACATTGCACACCCTTAACGGGATAATTGCGTTTATATGCTAAAGCACCTAGCATTATAACGAGAAAACTTCCTATAAAGTAGCTCATTAACTCACCGCCTCTTTAAAGAAATTCAATTAATTTATAGTTACACTATATACCCCTATAGGTATTTAGTCAAGTGTTAGAAATACAGATTATTTTCTATTGTTTACGTTTCCCTACCTATCTTAAGTTAAACTGTATTTTTTGCTAACTTCGCTTATTCAATTTTACCTTTTAGCACACACTAAAGAGAGCTATTGCATGCTTGTTTTTACCATATCTGATATGATGTTAACGACTCTTAAGATTTAATATAGAAAGGATTGCTTTTATTGGTATTTTTAGCTTTTGGTATTTCAGCTTCTATTACGATATTCCTAGCCATTCGGCTATCTATTTATGCAGATACTATTGAGCGGAAATCTGCTTTAAGCGGTATATTGATTGCTCTTTTATTAGGAGGCGCCACATCATTACCTGAGATTACAACAAGCGTCACGTCCATCATTATTTCAAACCCCGATTTAGCTGTAGGAAATGTTCTTGGAAGCAACTTATTTAACGTAATGATTTTAGCTACGTTAGATTTATTTTTTCGAAAGCACAAAATTATGATCTATGCTAGCAAAGAAAATCGATATACTTCTTTGTTAACCATTTTTCTCTCTTTTTTAGTTGCAGCTTCTTTATTCTTTAACATCCCTTACCATATCTTTGGGATTGGAATTGATACTGTTATTTTAATCATTGTCTATTTTATAGGCGTAAAAATCATTTCTACCTATGCAGCAGAGCATGTTGAAGAAGAGGAAAAACAAGAAGAGAACCTTCAAGATAGAGGACCAACTTTAAAAAGAGCCGTTGTTGGTTTTTCTATAGCAGCAGTGTTTATTATGGTATTTGGAAGTATTTTAACCATCTCAGGTGATCGTATCGCTGTTATTACAGGTTTAGGAGCTTCCTTTGTTGGTTCGTTTTTAGTCGCAGCCAGCACGTCACTTCCTGAAGCAGTCTCTGTTGTTATCGCCATTCGTTTAAAAAATTATAAGTTAGCGATTGGTGGGATTGTCGGAAGTAACTTATTCAACTTATTGATTTTAGCAGGAACAGACGTCTTTTATCGCAAAGGGGCACTGTTAAGCGCAGCCAGCGGCAGTCACTTATATACAATTGTTGCGTCAATGATACTCATCTCCATTAGCCTATTTTCAATGTCACGAAAGAACATCACATCTTCATGGTTTTATGTTGTACCATCAATTTTAATTATTGCTTGTTACTTTATAGCAAGCTATATCATCTACTTAAATTCAGCTGCATAAAAGCCGCATGCATATGCATACGGCTTTTGCATTTTTCATCCTATTACTTTGTTAATAGCGCTTACGCAGCTGTCAATAGCTTCGTCTAGCTCCTCTTCATCAATAGTTAAAGGGGGGTTAAAGTATAGAACGTCTCCTAGTGGACGGAGGATGAGCCCCTTCTTCAACGCTGCTTTGTAAATCTGATAACCAACTCGATTCTCTGAGCTAAATGGTTCTTTCGTTTCTTTATTTTTGACAAGCTCAACAGCGTTTATTAATCCTATGTTGCGAATTTCACCAACATGAGGATGATGCAGTAACGCTTCGTTTATTCTTCTATTTAAATAAGCTGCTCGCACGGTTGCTTTTTCTAAAACGTGGTCGTGCTTCAAAATATTCACTACCGCTAAAGCTGCAGAGCACGCTAATGGGTTACCACTATACGTATGGCTATGCATAAAGGCTTTTCCTTCTTTATATTCTGCGTAAAATGCTTCATAAATTTGATTATTCGTAATCGTAATTGCCATCGGCATATAGCCTCCAGTGAGTCCTTTTGAAACACACATAATATCCGGTGTAATCTCCGCGTGATCGCATGCAAACATCTTACCTGTTCTTCCAAAGCCAGTTGCAATTTCATCGGCAATTAACAGTACACCATACTCATCGCATAAGGCTCTTAGCTTTTGAAGGTAGCGAGATGGATACATTCTCATTCCCGCTGCTCCTTGTAAAATAGGCTCGACAATCATCGCACACGTTTCATGACCATGCTTTTCAAATGCTTTCTCTGCCTGTACGAAGCACTCCACCTGACAGGAATCTCTTGTTTTCCCGTAAGGACATCGATAGCAATCCGGCGCATCAATTCGAATTGTATCCATCAGCATTGGATTATAGATTTGCGCATACAAATCTAGGCTTCCCACCGATAAAGCGCCAATCGTTTCACCATGATAGCCATCTGTAAAGCACATAAACCTCGTTTTTTCTTTATGACCGGTTTGATATTGGTACTGAAACGCCATTTTTAACGCGCATTCTACAGCTGCTGAACCGTTATCGGAAAAATTAAATTTGCTTAGCCCTTTAGGAATAATTTCCATTAACGCTTCGCATAGTTTAATTGCAGGCTCATGCGTAAAGTTGGCAAAAATCACGTGCTCGAGTTGATCGAGTTGATCTTTGATTTTATCGTTAATGACGGGGTTACAGTGGCCAAGAAGGTTACACCACCATGAACTCACAATGTCTAAATAAGAGTTCCCTTCTTTATCATATAAATACACGCCGTCTCCTCTTTCGATGACAATGGGCTTAAGCTCTTCATAGTCTTTCATTTGTGAGCACGGGTGCCAAATATATTTTAAGTCTTTTTCTACTAAGTTCATGTTTTCAATGCTTTTCATTATGCAAACAGCTCCGCTACTTTTTCTGCTTCCATTGCAAGCTCTGTATCATTTTCCTTCACCAAACCAATTACTGAAACTCCAGTTAGCACTTCGACCATTTTTTGATTGTCTTCTTCCATAACGTCGCCTTCGCGTGAACGGTTAAAAATAATTCCTTTCACCTGAATATTGCGTGCTCTTAAATATTCAATTGTCAACACCGTCGCATTGATGGTTCCAAGCCCCGCATCCGCAATAACAATCGTAGATAAGTTCAGCTCTTTTACAATATCTTCTAGTAAAATATGCTGCTGATCATCCCAACGAATCGGACAAAGAATTCCTCCGCTTCCTTCAACCACTACATAATCATACTTCTCCTTAGCCTTTTGGTAGTCTTTCTTAATAATGTTGAGATCGACAGGATTTCCTTCAAGGTTGGCTGCCAAATGCGGTGATACGGCGTGTTTATAAATATAAGACACCGTATTTTCTGGCTTCTCACGAATTCCTGCGGTTTCAAGCACATGCTTAGCATCTCCTGGAATTAATTGTTCACATTCTACTTCCGCTCCGCTAAGCGCAGGTTTATAATAACCACAGTCATAGCCGTGTTCTCGAAGCTTTTTCACAAGTAAACCCGTCACGTATGTTTTTCCTACATCTGTTCCTGTCCCAGTAATAAATAAGCCTTTTCCCATCTTTGTTTCTACCTCCTATACATTACCGATGTATTTTTTTATTAATTTAGCTGCTTCTGACAGCTCTTTCTTTGAATGATCAGCCATCAGTGACACTCGAAGACGTGCGCTCCCTTTGGCAACGGTTGGATAGCGAATGGCTGAAATAAAATAGCCATGATCAAAAAGCTTTGCTGATGCATCCAGTGCTGCTTGTTCACTTCCAACAACGATTGGAAAAATAGCTGAATTTGAACGTGCAGAGATTCCATGAGCCTGCAAGCATTCATTAAAGTAAGCAATATTCTCTTGAAGCTTTGTAACTTGTGTATCATCATTCATGATTAACCTCAGTGCTTCTATAGCCGACGCACTGGTTACGGGAGATAGCGAAGTGGAAAAGATAAAACTGCGCGCTTTGTTTTTCAAGTATTCAATAAGCAGCTTATCTCCACACACAAACCCACCTTCTCCACCGAGCGCTTTACTCAGCGTTCCCATAATAATGTCAGGCTTTTGTGTCAGCTGAAAATACTTACAAACTCCTCGACCACGTTCTCCAAGGACGCCTGTTGAATGTGCTTCATCTATCATTGAAAACAAGCCATACTGATTCGCTAAGCGCATCAGCTCAGGAAGGTTCACAACATCTCCATCCATACTGAAAACAGCATCGCTCACAATTAAGCCATTTTCACAAGAGTGAGCTAAAATTTTTTCTTCTAAATCGTTCATGTCATTATGCTTGTACACAACGGTTTTCGCTTTACTGAGCCGGCATCCATCAATAATGCTTGCGTGGTTTAGCTCATCGCTAAAAATCACGTCTCCTTCAGAAAGAAGCGATGAAATAACACCAACGTTGGCCATGTATCCCGTGTTAAACACAAGAGCTGCTTCCGTCTCTTTAAACTCGGCAATCATTTCTTCCAATAACCGATGAAGAGTTGTCGTACCCGTTGTTAACCTCGAACCTCCTGAGCCAATACCATATGCTTCTCCCATTTGAAGCGCATAACTCTTTACGCCTGGATGATTACATAAATTTAAGTAGCTGTTTGACGCAAGCATCACGTACTCTCTGTCGTGCATTTTCACATGCGCCTCTTGAGCTGTTTGAATTTCGTTGAATGATCGATAAAGATGATTTTCTTGTAAAGAGGCTAAGTCGCTTTTTATCTTTCTCCATTTATCTTGCTGTTTTGCTTCGTTTAATCTTTTTGATAGGCCTAAATCTACAACTATTTTTTGCTTTTCTAAATACGCAATCGTTTCGTTCACGCCGCTCTCAGAATGACGATATAAAAAGATGCGCCCGCCCAAGTGACTTCCTTTTTGTTTTAGCTTTGTAATTCGAACATAACCGAACTCTTTAGAGGCGACGTAGCCAGTTACGTAATCAGGATCATCCGAGATACAAATTTCACCAATAACATTTGGCGCATAGGCTACTTTTGTCGCTAATACAAGCGCTTCTTGGAAATGATTTTTCTTTGTGAGGTCTTCTTGAAAGTGACTGCGGTTCGCATCCATATACGTTGCTCGAATCCCTCGTTCTTGATCTGGCTCTAGACGTTTCATTGTATCAACGTCTAGTAAGATTGCGCCGCGCATAGAAGAACACGAGCTCAGCATCTCAATGATTTCTTCAGCCTGTTGTAAACCTAATTGTAAAAGCAGCTTTTTTACTTCTTCTATTCCTTCATAATGATTAGCCACTTCTACAGTTTTAACAGGTAACGCTTCTAAACGTTGAATATCGCTAAGCTGTACGGGCTCGACTTTCATCGTAATTTCATCTGCTGCTCCTTTGGAATGATGGAGAGCTCTATGTAGTAAAGCATTGGTATACGTATGTAATTCATGTTTATTCACAATCTTCTCCGCTCCGGAAAGATGACCGGTATTGCTATTGGAAGCTCTCATTTTTAAGCTAAATAGATTCATATTTTCTGGCTTCTCCTTTCTTCTCATCATCCACAACAAACTCTTGAAAGATTGTTGATTTCATATTTCTTTTTATAATGGGATACATAATACCTGATGAAATGGCTGTAAAAACCATCCCTGGCAAAGCAGCAAGCAGCAAAACCGTCACATCAACGTCCATAATTGCCGCTAATACGTAGCGTGCAGCGATTGTCCCTAAAGGTCCAGCTACCATAACAACGACTAAAGCCGTACCAAATAAGCCAATGATTCCTCCAGCTACTAACCGAAAGATCATGGCAACTAAAACATGAATAAGCGTATGGGTTCCTAATAGTAGACTAATAATACTTGCTACAATGCCTGCACAAAAATAACGTTTAAACCCAAACGTAGCCGCAATGACGATAGCAATGGGAGCCGAAAGCTGAAACTCTGTTCCAACGAAAGGTGACGGAATTTTAAACATTCCGCTCACCGCAATTAATACGGCAAGCATCGCCATCAGCGTCATTTCTTTTGTTTTACTCGTCTTCAATGCCTCATCTCCTTTCCAAGATTATGAAAATAGTTTATAACAATCCACCATTCATGTAAACTTAAAATAAAAATAGGTTAACATATAATTTAAAGAAAAACAGGTGACATAGCACCTGCTTTTCTTTAAATAGTTATTTTCTTTACACCCAGCCCATTAGCTTAGCCGTTTGAAATACAGTACGACTTATCTTTATGTGTAAAAGTTCCCTCTGCCATTGAAACGGTTTTCCCAGTCCAGTTCCCCGTATGCTGTCTTAATCCTGTCAATGCGTTAAATAGCGTGCTTTTTCCGGTGTTTGAGTTTCCTGCTAAAGCAATACGATATAAGCTACCCATGATGAACTAAATCCCCCTCAATTAATCTACTTTCTTCTCTTCTAAGCGCAATGGTGGTTTGACTAACGCGAAACGCAATCGGATCTCCAAGCGGACTTTTTTTGACCACTTCTACGAAGGCACCTGGTACAAAATCTAAATCCAACAGCCTTCTCCTCATCGTTCCTTCTAATAACAAAGAAGTAATTTTTATCACGTCTCCTTTTAACCCTTGGCTCAACAAATTTTTTTTTAGATTCACACATATATATTTCCCCTTGTCTAATATTTTTCCCTAACGCAAATTCAGTGCTATACTATGACCCTATTCGAAAATTGTCAAATGTATTGTCTTTTTTATAAAATAAAAAACAGCCTACTTATTGGCTGCTTTAAATGATTTTATCATTATCCACTATTACCGCTTGTACATCTTGTAAATTCTACTTAGCTTTTCATCCAATAATTCAAAACGAACAAATCGATCAGCTCGCACATACTCTTTTCCATTAATCATCAAAAGTAAAATTGGGGCTGCTAAAATCAAAAAGCGTTCTGCTACTGCTTCCACCTGTGTCGCGTCAACACGACCTAAATTAATTTGCGGATAGTGTTCCAATACCTCTCTTAGCTTTGGAAATATCGCATGACACGTACTACATTCTGGTGTAAATACGTACAAAAAGCTTAGTTCATTGCTAGTGATAAACTCGTCTACCATTTCAATAGTGGTTAATTCCGTTACCTGCTTCATCTCACTGCTCTCCTATTTTCTCTGACTTAACAATAAAGTGAACATACGTATAGTAGTCAAAACACTAATACAGTGTCAACTTAATTTATTTTATTATCAACATGATGTTTTCTTCTCAAAATTAAACTCCCCTAATGTTAATTAGAATTACTAATCACGAAATCAAAGGATGAAATGGCTAAAAAAGTATTTTAGAAATTAGGTATTACCTATAAAAATCAGAATTCATCGTACGTTTGAGGATCGTTTGTAGCGTAATACTCTTTCGCACCAAAGCTTAGTCCATCTTCTTGTTTGTTTAATGTTTGTGACAGTACCGTAACGTCAGCCTCCATAGCGCTTGCGATTTTAACAGCCATATGACCTAAGCCACCCATTCCTACGGTAAGAGATGGGTGGTGCTATTTAGCTAATAAATCAAATATAGTTAGTTTTGTTGTTATTTAAAGGCTGATTGATATGCAAAATTATTTTAGGAAGTGGAATTTTATTCTATCCCACTTCCATTTCATTACTGATAATGAGTATTTTCCGATACAAATATTTCCATTCGATTAGAAATGATAGGTACCCTATGCCACTTGGAGCTCATTTTTAATTTGCTCAAGTGACGTTCCATTTGTGGTTTCACGATACACAAACTCAATGATACTGCCGATTTTTTGTTTTCTTATGCACTGAATGGCTAGGTTAAAGGCAGCCTTTCTAAGGTACATCGCAAAAACATAGGTGAACTGGACAATGGTCCAAAAACGCTTAATCGCTCGTTCACTCCGGACTTGATAACCGTTAAAGCCAACCATGCCTTTGACCTGTTTAAAGTAGGTCTCGATGCTCCAGCGTTGACTGTAATACGATAAAATTTGTTCTGTTGTCAGTTCTGTATCGGTGCTTAAAAAACAACGCATATGCTTAGGTTCCATGGGATGTTCTTCCTTCCAGCACATTAATACGACACCCATATCAAGATCGTTTAAGGCACCTTCGTACCAGTAGACTCGATAAGATTCATGACCGATTGTCACTAAATCAGTCTCTTCTTCTCTAATATAACGGGCGAATTCTTTCGCTTGAATTCGAATCCCTTGCGGATAAAGAATACGGTTTGTTTTTAAGGCACCAATCACATGAATCCCTTTTGACAACGCAACGTCAATAATGGAACCAGAGGTGTACCAACTATCACAAAGTAAGTAAACAGATGGCTGAAGCGCTGGAACACGTTTAATCATCTCTATGG
>NZ_LWBK01000054.1:0-14634 GCF_001614195.1 Bacillus sp. VT 712
AATGGACGTGGAGCCAGTTTTTGGATTCTTGAAGGCTAATTTAGGTTTCACACGATTTTCTGTTCGTGGGAAATCCAAAGTCGAAAACGAAACCGGCCTCGCACTAATGGCCGTGAATATACGAAAATATGTGGCAAGGGGGTGAGATCTTGCCTTTATATCTTTAAAATAATTGAAAAAAGGCGAAGTCGCACCGGCGACTTCACCTTTTTTCGATTATAGAGACCTTTTGTCCCAGCCTCTTTTTTAGGTGAAAAGACATATGAAAAGCACAAAAAAATAGCCGATACATACGGTAGAAAAGATATGTCGTAAAGCGACTTAATGGAGCGTGAATCTATGAAAATTCAGCAGTCATCCCATTCGTTGCATCACGCGAGTGCGCCTTCGGCAACTACAATTGCAACAGAAGATACGCTGCAAGGAATAGTTAAGGAAGTAATGAATGAAAAAGAAGTGCTTATGCAGGTAAAGGGACGTGAAGTACCCGTTCGCCTAGACCAGCCAGTGCATGAAAATGATCATATCAAAATAAAAGTAACGCATGTAAAAGAAGGTTATATAGAAGGACAAGTTTTATCGAAAATACCAACAGAAAATTTTGAGGAACGAGTCAAAAGACCAACTATGCCAGCTGCTTCAGAGCAAGTACAACAAGCTGCTCAAAGGCTTAAAAATGCTGGATATCGTGTAACAGAATCTTCGATGATGGCGCTAGAACGTTTTTTTACTATAACAAATCGCTCAGTTTCACAAACAGATGAAACGATTTCTGCTCTTGTGAATAAAAAGCTAGAAGTGACGGTAAATCACCTTACTGCAATTGATGAAGCTCTTCATGGTGATGCATTAAAAGAGCTTTTTAAAGAAGCGGTTGCTAATCGACCAACTTTGCCATCAGAGCTACAGATCAAGGTTGAGGGAGCCTTAAAAAGTGTGGAAGCATCGACTAAATCCCCCTTTAGCCAAGAGGAAATCAACTTACTGCTTCAGCGTCTAAAAACAGGTGATAGCGTAGGAGATATTCTTCAACAATTAAAAGAAGTTAAAGAAATACCTAAGAATATTGTAGAGCAATTACAGCGGATTTTTCGAACGAGTCAAGACGTCACAGCGAGCGGCCTTAAAGAGTTGAATCGAGATGACTTGCTGAAAAATATCCCTCTAACTAAACAAGAAGTGCAGACTTTACTTCTTGAATTAAAGAGTAACGGTGTACCGCAAGAGGTCCAGCAAAAGCTACTAGAAGGCTCAAAGCTGCAAGAACTTGTTCTTCAGCGGATCAGTGATTTGTTAATGGCGCTACATTCAAAACAAGCAGATGCAAAAAGTGTTCAAGAAGCGCTTCATTTGGCTGTACGTACGTTTAGTCGTGAACCGAATATAAAAGTTGCTCTTGAGCACCTTTCGAATCAGGTGTTACCAGCTTTACAGTCTCATCCAGCACATGCTGAAAAAGTAAGCCAAGCTCTTGGTAAGGCAAGTGAATTGGCAAATCAGCATAAAGAAATGGCTGCTAGAAAGCAAATAAATGAGGTGCTAGTGGCTATTAGCGAGAGTTTTGAACAACCATCAGCAAAAGAACTACCTCTTCATGTTGCTACAAAAGATGTGGTTGTAACGGTTGTGACAGAAAAACTGGCGTATATCACAAAAGAATTTCAAAATGTACAGCAGCAGGTAAATCGTCAGCTTCTCTATGTTGCAGATTTGCTTCAAGAATCAGCACCTTCAGCAAAAATGAAGGCGTCACAGCTATTAGAAGCAACCGTTAAGCAGCTTGATAAAGCCATTTTACAAAGTGATTTCATGCTATATGCAGATATGAAATCTGAAAAAGAAATGTTAAAGGCTAGTCAGCTTCTTCAAGAAGCGAAAAGTCTATTAGCACAGGGAGATCGCTCTCAAGCTCATAGCTTAGTTATGCAAATCAAAGAAATGATTAAAGGAATGGATTATAAGCCTTCTCACCAAAAGATGATGCATTTTGTTCAAGACGAGTTGTTTTCAAAAATTGCTTTACCAGGGGTTAGCGTTGCTGATGAGCCAGAAATAGGAGCCAGAGATATCTATGAAACCGTAAAGAGATTGGGGTTTCAGCGCGAAAAAGAGGCATTACATGTGCTACAAGGACACCAGCAAGCATCCACAGATGATGTGAAAAGTGGCCTGTTAAAAGGAGAATATGCGAGCATGGCAGCTCAAACAGCTGATTCAGCTCTTCAACATATCACAGGTCAGCAGCTTTTAAACAAGCATGATTCTTCATCAGCGCAGCAGCTTTATATGCAGCTACCTTTTACGCTAAAAGGTGAAGTAGGAACGATGAAAGTATTTATTCAGTCAAATAAAAAGCGTGAGAAAATTGACTGGGAAAATACAAGCTTATACTTTCTGTTTGAGACGAAGCAGCTCGGTGAGATTGGCGTGATGTTAAAAGCATCGGATCGCAATCTATCCATTTCATTTGAAACGAACAGCGATGCGTTTGCATCCAACGCTGATACGGTTGTTGATGAATTAAAGGGTAAAATTGAAGCAATTGGTTACGCGATTACGGGAGTCTCCTATGCAGAGCTACGAAATGGAAGAGAAGACGAAGTGAAAGCACCAATTAAGAAACAAATCCCAATGCTTTCAATGAAAGGGTTTGATTATTCAATATGAACTACCAATATATTAATACAGCGAATCGGAGGCAAAAGCGAGGTCCTTCTGCAACGGTCATTCGCTATGAGCAAGGAGAGGGAGCACCAAAAGTTGTTGCGCAAGGGTCAGGTTCGACGGCGAATCGAATTCTCAACCTTGCAAAGCAGCATGATATTCCACTGCAAGAAGACGAAACGCTTCTGACGAATTTGATGGATATTGAGCTAGGAGATCAAATCCCCCCGCAGCTGTACGGAGTTATTGCCGAAATTCTTTTATTTGTAAAAAAAGTCGAGGATATGAATGAAAATGGCTACTAGACGTGCCGATAAGTAAAAAAAGGAATACACAAGGGAGATAAGAGGAATTGGACTTTTTAACGGAAGAGCTTCTTTATCAAAAAACATCGCAGCAGCTAACGGCTATGCTGTATGAAAAAGCGATTTTAAATATTGAAGAAAGCATTGAACATATTCATAACAAAGATTTCTATACAGCAAATGAAAATTTAAAAAATACAAGTGATATCCTTCATCGCCTAGGCGTCGGCTTGAAATATGAAGCAGGTGTTATTGCGGAGCAGCTTGATACGATTTATAACTATGTAGCAGAACGAGTGGTAGAAGGGAATATGAAGAAGGATATTACGATTTTACAAGACGCTCATCGCGTTCTAACTGAAATTTCAGCTGCTTGGAATAAGGTAATGAGTGAAGAAGTAGCCCAAAAGCGACCGAGCGTTCATAGAAAACTATCGTCTTATGAGAGACAAATTAGCACAACGACATTATAAAAAAGGAGCTTATTCAATGAGAATCAATCATAATATTCAAGCGTTAAATGCTTATAAAAACTTATCTACGAATCAAATGAATACGTCGAAAAGCTTAGAGAAACTATCATCTGGACTTCGTATTAACCGCGCAGCGGACGATGCAGCAGGATTAGCTATTTCAGAGAAAATGCGTTCTCAAATTCGCGCTTTAGATATGGCAGAACGCAATGCATTAGACGGAATTTCACTCATTCAAACAGCAGAAGGCGGCATGCAGGAAGTGCACAGCATGCTTCAGCGTATGCGTGAACTAGCCGTCCAGTCTTCAAATGGCACGTACCAAGACACGGAAGACCGTGCGTATTTAGATGCTGAAGTGCAGCAGTTAAAGCAGGAAATCGACCGTATCGCACAAACAACACAATTTAACGGTACAAATTTATTAGATGGGAAAACAACGAATATTCAATTTCAAATTTCACCAGAGGCTCCGAGCTTAGCGTTAAAGTTAGCTAAAATTGGTGACGTTACGACGGCAACTTTAGGTCTTACGACAACTTCTATTACAACCGCAACAAATGCAACAACTGCTATTACTCAGCTTGATAAAGCGATTGCTGCTGTGTCAAAAGATCGCTCAACGCTTGGTGCTGCACAAAACCGCCTTGAGCATGCGATGAGCAATATCAGTACAATGAGTGAAAACTTAACGGCTTCTGAATCGCGAATTCGTGACGTGGATATGGCACAGGAGATGACGGAGTTTACGAAAAACAACATTTTAAACCAAGCTGCGCAAGCGATGCTTGCACAGGCTAACCAGCTTCCACAAGGAATTTTACAGCTGTTAAAATAATGGATTATGAAAACGAGAGAAAAGCACGATGCTTTTCTCTTTTTCCTGTATAATACAAGTAAAAATGAAAGAGGAATAGAAATGGATGTTCAGCGAATTAACGGACTGACAAATCAACCAAACGTTTCTAAAGCGAAAGAGGTTCAAGAATCAATTACGTTCACGGACGTTATGGCTAAAAAGCAGCGTGACCTCACCCATGAGCGTTTATCACAACTGGTGACAAAAATCGATGAACAAGGTCGTCATCTAGCCAAGAATCAGACGGTTGATGTGCTTCGAAAGTACAAAGCCCTGGTGAAAGAGTTTATGGATGATGCAGTTAAAAATGGCTTTGAACTGCATGAACAGAGAGGCTTTAACAGAAGAGGAACGACAAAGGTATATAAGCTTGTAAAAGAAGTCGATCGTAAGCTTGTTGATCTAACAAACGACGTGCTAAATAAAACAACGAATGAGCTTCAGCTTTTAGCAAGAGTAGGTGAAATCCAAGGTTTATTGGTCAACATCTATACGTGAAAAGAGGGAAGGTTAAAAGGGCTTTCTTTGTTTTTGTAAACATGCATTTTAAATTGAAATGTTGTAAAATAGAGTGAACTTATTTTTAAATAATAAAAAAGGATGGACCCTTTCAAATGAAAACGGCAATTATTACTGATAGTACAGCGTATATATCAGAAGAAGTGCGCGCTCAACATGACATACATATGGTACCGCTTAGCGTTATTTTTGGTAATGAAACTTATCGTGAAGAAATAGACGTAACGGCGGAAGAATATTTTCATAAAATTAAAGATGCCAAAACATTGCCAACAACCTCTCAGCCTCCAATTGGTGAGTTTGTTGAACTGTATGAGCAGCTACAGCGTGATGGTTATGAGTCAGCGGTCGTTGTGACGCTCTCAAGTGGGATTAGCGGAACCTATCAAGGGGCACTTTCAGCAAGCGAAATGGTTTCAGGTTTTGACGTGCAGGTATACGATTCTGAAATTAGCTGCATGGTGCAAGGCTTTTATGTTCTTGAAGGAGCTAAAATGGCGGAAGCTGGTCGTACGCCAGCAGAGATTGTGAATCGTTTTGATGAAATGAAAACGTCTATACGCGCTTACTTTATGGCAGACGATTTGTCACATTTGCAGCGTGGAGGGCGCTTAAATGCAGCTCAAGCGATTATTGGAAGTTTGTTGCAAGTTAAGCCACTGCTTCACTTTGTTGACAAGAAAATTGTTCCTTATGAAAAAATTCGTACGAGAAAGCGCGCGTTAAAACGTATCGTAGAGCTACTGGATGAGGATGCACGTGAGCTTGCGCCAATGAAAGGTGTAGTGATTCATGCGAATCGTCCTTCAGAGGCAGCGGAATTTAAAGCAAAACTGCAAGAAAAGTACCCTCACATTGAGTGGAGTCTTTCATACTTTGGACCTGTTATTGGTACCCATCTTGGAGAAGGTGCCATCGGTGTTGGTTGGTATAAAGAATAAAGCCAAACTAACTTTTTGTTAGTTTGGTTTTTTTATTGCAGGAATTTAGTCAGTTCATCTCGTACTAGTTAGGATGAAAGGAGCGATGTTTTTGCGATTTATCCTACATGACAATCAGTTAGTACCGAATGGTTCACAGGAAGCGCAGGCCATTTCACGGCTTCCTGAATGGCATACACCCGCTGTTAACCCTACATTTTCATTTAATGCAAGCCTCCAGCAATTCCTCGTTGGCAAGCAACTACTCCCTGATGAACTAGCTTCATTTTCTTTTTCTACTCTTCATGAACATTACGAACAAGGCTATATCCACTATCAAAAGTCAATTGTGAAAAAAGACGTGATGACCTGCATGCGCTGTGGAAATCAGCAGCAGCACTTATTTGCTTCGTTTCACTGTGGTCGCTGTTACAGCACATGTGCGTATTGCCGTGCCTGCATTGGGATGGGGCGGGTATCGGAATGTACGCCTCTTATCACGTGGAAAGGGCCTCCTTTACGTGAGGTTTCTTCACCAACTCTTACGTGGAAAGGAAAGCTCTCTCCTGCTCAGCAAACGGCTTCTAGCCAAATGGTAGAAGCCGTACATTCAAAGCAAGAGCTGCTCGTGTGGGCCGTTTGTGGAGCTGGAAAAACGGAAGTTCTCTTTGAAGGTATTTCAAAAGCGCTTGCTTTGGGTAAATCGGTATGCGTCGCCACGCCGAGAACGGACGTAGTCCTGGAGCTTCATCCAAGGCTTCAACAAGCGTTTCAAGAGTTGGAAGTAGTGGCTCTTTACGGCGGAAGTGCTGATAAAGGGAAGCACTCTTCTCTGATCCTCACAACTACTCATCAGCTTTTGCGTTACTATGAAGCATTTGACGTCATGATCATTGACGAAGTAGATGCATTTCCTTATTCAGCAGAACCAATGTTGCAGTATGCTGCCCACAAAGCTCGTAAAGCAGAATCAACCCTTATTTACTTAACAGCAACTCCCAGTGAAAGTCTTAAGCAACAGGTTAAAGAAAATAAGCTAGCAGCTGTCAAAATACCGGCTCGCTATCACCGCTATCCCATTCCGATACCTCGTTTTGTATGGTGTGGCAACTGGCAGAAGAGGCTTGTTAAAAAGAAGTTACCTTTTACCGTATTGAACTGGATCAAGCAGCGAGTGTGTGATGATAAGCAGTGCTTTGTGTTTGTACCAAAGGTCAAATGGGTTCAGCCCGTTGTAGAACTCATTCAACAGCTAACGCCAAGGGTGGCTGGGGTGCACGCAGAAGATAAAGAGCGAAAAGAAAAGGTAAAAGCATTTCGTGAGCAGCAGTATACCATTTTGGTTACAACAACCATTTTAGAACGAGGGGTGACTGTCCCTAATATTGATGTCGCTGTAGTAGGTGCTGAAAATGAAATTTTCACTGAAAGCGCACTTGTGCAAATTTCAGGCCGAGTTGGTAGAAGCGCAAATTTTCCAAAAGGAGACGTGGTCTTCTTTCACTATGGGCAAACGGTTGAAATGAAAAAAGCGAAAAAGCATATGGTAGATATGAACGATATGGCAAAAAAACAAGGTCTAATTCAGATATGATATGGTGTTTACTGTGCCATGCATCAATCGAACCCGCTCATAGCTTCTCATCTCTGATTTCTCCACAGCAAAGAAAGTGGCTGTGTGAAACGTGCCAGTCATCTTTTAAAGGGCTTTCAGAGCCACTTTGTAGACGTTGTGGAAAAATGCTTAATGAGCTTCCTATAGCTTATTATGAGGGTGAATATTGCATCGACTGCGTTCAATGGAACAAAAAGAAATCACCTTTAATTCGCAACTGTTCATTATATAAATATAATAAATTCGCAAAAGAGGTAATGGCTTTGTTTAAATACCGAGGTGACTACGAACTTCATAAAATATTTACTGACGATTTCGCTCAGCTTTATAAGGTATATAGTCCTGAGAACCCCGTACTGGTTCCCATCCCTTTAAGCAAGGAGCGAATGTATGAGCGTGGGTTTAATCAAGCGGAAGCGTTGGCATCTTTACTCCCGGCAGAAGTAGCTTACCCTCTTACTCGTAAGCATACGGAGAAACAAGCGAAGAAAACGAGAGAAGAAAGGCTACAAAACCATAGGGTGTTCGAGCTTGTGGATCCAGAGCTGGTTACAAACAGAAACGTCATTTTAATCGATGATTTGTACACAACGGGCGTTACGCTACACGAAGCAGCGCTTTGTCTAAAAGATGTGGCGGCAGCAATCTATTCTTTTACAATTTACCGTTGAAAAAATAAGCGGTTCAGCCGATACAAAAGGAAATGAGAAGAGAAAGGGAAAAGGAGCATGTTAACGAATTGTTTACGTTGTGGAAGCTTATTTGTTCAAAGCGGAGCGCGCAACATTTGCCCGAGTTGTTATCAGGAAGAAGAAGGCCAGTATGAGCGCGTGGTTACCTTTTTACGAAAGCGAGAAAATCGAACTGCAACCATGTATGAAGTCGTTAAAAAAACGAACGTACCCGACCTGCGCATTCAGCAGTTCATTCAGCAGGGAAGGTTGCTGGTAGCTAAGTTTCCAAACCTAGGCTACCCTTGCCTAGAATGTGGTCAAAGTATTAGAGAGGGAAAGCTTTGTCATAGCTGCGCTCAGCAGTTGAAAAATGACCTAGCAAAGCACGAAATAGAAACAAAATGTCAAAATGAACGACAGGATCGATTATCAACTTATCGTTTGAAAGATAAATAATCTAGACATAAAGAACTGGTTATCTTTTTTTGGTGAAGGTAATGGTTCTTAAGACCTTTTTAGTTTGGGTACAAAATCGTACTTATTTTGAAGCTTTTTAGCGTGTTTGTGCATTTAGTCTCAACTTTGAGCGAGTTGCTAAATGTTTAATTCAAAGCTCCGATATAATGAGTAGATAGATAGCGGATACAAACTTTAAAGAGGTGACCAAAGATGAAGATAAATTCAACTCATTCTAGCAGAATAAATCCATATCAAAAGGCAGCTGAAAAAATGGAAAAAGCTCAGCAAACAGGAAAACGAGATGATGTGCAAATTTCAAAAGAAGCGAAAGAGCTTCAGCAAATGAGTACAAATGCCACAGAGCGCTCAGCAAAGATTGAACAGTTAAAGCAGCAGATTGAAAATGGGGCATATAAAGTTAACGCAGAAGAAGTGGCGAAAGGGCTTATCAACTTTTATAAAAAATAAAGGGAATGACAAAAATTGAATAGCGGGAAACTGACTGAAATTTTAACGAAGCAAATCGCATTGCATAAGAGCTTATTAGCTTTAACAGACAAGAAAAAGGCAATTATCATCAGCCAAAATATCAAAGAGTTAACCCATGTGCTTAAAGATGAGCAGACGCACGTTGCGGCGATAGAAGCTTTGGAAAAACAGCGCATGTTGCTCATGGAAAATATCGCACAGATTGAACAGGCCATTACCCTTCAACCACTTCAAAGCCAGCTCATTGAACTTATTGAAAGCATTCAGAGGAAAAATGAGTTAAATCAACAACTGCTAACACAATCTCTGCAGCTCATTAATCTTGAGCTTGACTTATTAACCTCATCTCAACAAGCAGATTCATATAATTATACAAAAGCAGAAAACGATGTACCATCACTTACACAAGCATCTACCTTTCAGTCAAAAGCGTAGAGAATGAAGGAGAGAATGTAATGATTTCAACTTTTCATGGGCTGCAGGTTGCAAAGAGAGGCATGGATGCGCAGCAGTCAGCACTATACACAGTGGGGCAAAATATCGCCAATGCTAACACGCCAGGCTATACTCGTCAGCGTGTTACGTTTGAAGCGAGTACGCCTTACCCAACACCGGGAATGAACCGTCCAGGAGTGACGGGTCAACTTGGTACGGGAGTGGATGCCAAAACGATTGAGCGTGTGCGCGATCAGTTCCTTGATGTACAATACAGAGGAGAAACAGTTAAGGTAGGCTATTGGAATGCCAAATCGGCAGCCATTGACAAAATGGAAGAGATTCTAAATGAGCCATCTGAAGACGGATTGTCAGCAACATTTGATCAATTTTTCGAAGCACTTCAAGACGTTGCTGCAAATCCATCAAATGCCGGTGCTCGCTCTGTTGCACGTGAGAGAGCAAATGCAATTGCCGATACATTTACGTATCTATCCACATCGCTCGAAGTCATTCAAGGTGATTTACAATCTGAAATTGATGTAACCGTCAAGCAAATGAACTCGGTTCTTGAGCAAATCAATAACGTTAATAAACAAATTAATGATATTGAAGTGCACGGCTATTTGCCAAATGATTTATATGATGAGCGTGACCGCTTACTAGACGAACTTTCACAGTTTGTAGAATTTGACATACAGTATGATCAAACAAGCGGTAACAGCCTGCCCGTAGCCGAAGGAACCGTGACGGTTACGATGCAAACCGCAAACGGTCCTGTTACGTTAGTAAATGGCCAAACTCGTCAAGCTGCAGCGTTTACGATAAACGATACGGACGGAAGCGTAACGGATGTTCGTGTAGGTGGCCAAACGCTTTCGCCAGCCAACCTTTCACAAGGTAAGCTTAAAGGATTGATTGAATCAGCAGGTTACGTAGACGAAAATGGCCAAACAAAAGGTGTATATTCTGACATGCTAGCGTCTCTTGATAAAATGGCCTTTGAGTTTGTGAATTGGTTTAACAGCCAGCACGAACAAGGCGTAACGTTAGATGGCCAAACGGGTGTATCTTTCTTTAATCCAATTACGGAGGGAAAAGGCACTGCGAAAAGCATTACGCTATCAAATGAAATTATTCAAAGTACCAACAACATAGCTGCTGCTTCTCAGTCACAAATAGAAGGAGATCGTAAAGGAGATGGAAGCAATGCGCTAGCGCTCGCTAACTTCCGTGATAGCGTTCTTATTCAGCTTACTGACGATCAAACTGTATCCATGAAAGAATATTACCAGTCTCTTATTGGCCAAATGGCCGTTAACGGCCAGCAGGCAAACCGCTTAAAAGGAAACTCAGAAACGCTTCAACAAGCCGTGGAGCAACGAAAACAATCGACGAGCTCCGTTTCAATCGATGAAGAAATGAGCAATATGATTCAATTCCAGCACGCTTATAATGCAAGTGCCCGCATGGTGACAATGATTGATGAGATGTTAGATCGCATTATTAACGGATTAGGAACGGGTGGTAGATAACGATGCGAATTACACAAAGCATGCTAGCGGCCAACTCATTACGACATATTAACAGCAGTTATACTCAGCTCCAAACCTTGCAAAATCAGCTGTCAACGGGTAAGAAAATTACGCGTCCATCAGATGATCCTGTTATCGCTACAAAGGGGATGGCATACAGGTCTAACCTATCTGAAATTGATCAATACAAACGAAATTTAACCGAAGCCTATTCGTGGTTTGATAACTCTGAAGCGGGGCTTGAACAGGTTAACTCCATTTTTCAACGTGCCAAAGAGCTTATGGTTCAAGGAACAAACGGTACGAACGAGGGACAAGATCGCCAAGCAATTGCCCGTGAAATTGAACAGCTGAAGCTTGATTTTATGCAGGTAGCCAATACGCAAGTAGCGGGAAGATATATCTTTAACGGCGTGAACGTAGGAAACGCGCCCGTTACTCAAAATGCGGATGGCTCGATTGCTTCCCAAATTAATGCTGATCCGTTTTCAGTTGAAGTATCAAAAGGCGTCAGCCTACGCGTCAATATTAATGCTGACCGTATCTTTTCGCAAGAATCGTTTGATTTCATCGATAGTATTCAAGCGGGTTTTGAAAACAACGATGTTGAATCGCTTCAACAATTATCAACACAAGTTGATGACTATTTATCAACTCTATCAGCAGAGCGCTCAGAGCTTGGTGCGAGAAACAATCGCCTGGAGCTCATTGAAAATCGCATTGCTTCTCAAGAAATTACTGCTAGCCGCATGATTTCAGATAACGAAGATGCTGATATTGAGAAAGTTATTACGGACTTAACCATTCAAGAAAGCGTGCACCGTGCTTCCTTATCGGTTGGTGCCAAACTAATTCAGCCAACGCTTCTTGACTTTTTACGCTAAACCAAAACTCCTTCTTTGAAGGGGTTTTTTTAGGAGGAATGCTGATGCAAGTTAGTGCCATACAAGCCTCTTACGCCATGCCACCCATCATTCAGCCGCAGCCAGTCGACGTTTCGACAGAAAAAATCCAGGTCATTGTCGAAAAGACACCGTCGCGGCTTACTATTGACCAAACTAAGGCGTGGGAAGAAATGAACCTGCAATCAATTTTAAAAAGCATGGACGAAGAAGCGAATGAAGGTAAACAAGCGGTGATGGAATCTATCACAAAAGCAGTCCAAGAAGGAAAAGAGTTAATGAAAATTGAACAAGGTGGTAACCCACTCGCTAATCAAGCCAAGCGCAACAGCGAAAAGCCCATCTATCCAAGCAACATAACCTTTATTCCAAGTCCGTTTAGTGTCAAAATAAACTATGTACCTGAAACACTATTAATCTCAACAATTAAACAAGAGGTGTAGCTCATGCTTAAAACAGCTTATCACGGTGATGTTCAAATTGAACAACCCTCATTAACACTTGAAAAAGGTCTTCCTGGGTTTCCACACGAAACGCAATTTGTGGTCTTGCCACTTCCAAACGCTGATATGTTCCACGTGTTACAGTCTACGAACACGCAGGAAGTTGCGTTCGTGATGACCGAGCCGTTTCAATTCTTCCCAGATTATGACTTTAAATTAGATGAGACAACAGTCAAGCAGCTTCAGCTGGAAAGCGGAAGTGACGCTGCCGTATACGTTATTTTAACAATGCATGACGACGTTACTAAAATTACGGCAAATCTGCAGGCGCCAATTGTTATTAATACAAAAAACAATCAAGCCAAGCAAGTTATCTTAAACAACGAAGCCTACCAAACCAAGCACGCGCTGTTTCAACCCGTAAACAACTAAGGAGGGAACAACCATGCTAGTCCTAACGCGTAAAACGAACGAAACAATCAAAATCGGTGAAGACATTGAAGTGACCGTTCTCTCTATTAGCGGTGACCAAGTCAAGCTCGGCATCAAGGCCCCGCGTGACGTTGAAGTCCATCGCCAAGAAATCTATGAAGAAATACAGCTGGAAAATCACCAGGCATCCAAGCCGGTAGCCAATATGATGGACATCTTACAAACAATAAATGACACCAAACCAAGGCCCTAAACCGTCTTGGTTTTTCTTTTGAAAAAAGTAAAGAAACCGCTAAACAATCCAAAAAAAAAGACGATATCATTCTTGTAAAGACAAACTGCCAGGCGGCCGATTGGCAGGGAGTTAAAACAAGCTCACACGGACGTGGGCAAAAACATATTCAAGGAGGAAATGAAAATGAGAATTAATCATAATATTGCGGCGTTGAACACATACCGTCAGTTCGGTAATGCAAACGCTGCTCAATCAAAATCAATGGAGAAATTATCTTCTGGTCTTGCAATTAACAAAGCTGGAGATAACGCAGCTGGGCTAGCAATCTCAGAAAAAATGCGCGGGCAAATTCGTGGTTTAGACCAAGCTGGGAAAAATGCACAGGATTCAATCTCAATGATTCAAACGGCAGAAGGTGCTTTAAACGAAACTCACGACATTCTTCAACGTATGCGTGAACTAGCTGTTCAAGCTGGTAACGATACAAATACAGGTACAGACCGTGGTGAAATTCAAAAAGAGATTAACCAATTAACATCGGAAATTAACCGTATCGGCAACACTACAGAGTTTAACAATCAAAAGCTTTTAAATGCTAGTGCTGGTACAGTAACACCTGCTGCAGGTGGTAGTGCCGGAACACCAGCTACTACAATTGCGTCAGCAACAGATATGACAGCAGATGTAAGTAATACTGCGACTGGGGCAGTTCAAATTTCTGGTACTTTTACGGGTACTGCAGATGAAACACTAACTATTACAAAAACGGCTACTGGTTGGTCTACAGATGGAGGCACAACAGACGTTACATTGTCTGGGACTACATTCTCATATAAAGGTATGACTATTGAGACATCAACGGCTACGGGTGTGGCTACTAACGATACTTGGACTCAAGCTCTAACAGCAGCAGTTGCCGGAACACCAGGAACACCAGCAACATCATCATTCTCAACTCAAATTGGTGCGAATGAAAACCAAACTATGACTTTAGAATTTAGTGACATGAGAGCTTCTGCTCTTGGTATTACTGGTACAGCAGGAAATGCCGGTTTTACAACAGCAGCCACAGTTACTGATGGTACTAACAATACTGCTAATGAAGCTGCCCTAGACGTATCATCAGCTGAAAATGCAGGTAGAGCTGTTACTGCAATTCAAAGTGCTATTGAAAAAGTTTCTGCAGAACGCTCTAAACTAGGTGCGAACCAAAACCGCCTAGAGCACACGATTAATAATCTAGCTACATCTTCTGAAAACCTAACAGCTGCAGAATCTCGTATCCGTGACGTTGATATGGCGAAAGAAATGATGAACCAAACAAAGAACTCAATTCTGTCTCAAGCTGCTCAAGCAATGCTTGCTCAAGCTAACCAACAGCCACAAGGAGTTCTTCAACTTCTACGTTAATTTTAAGCTGAATAGAAAGAGGCTGGGACAAAACCCTCCTCTGAACCGAAAAAGCCGGTGAAATTTTACGACGAGTAAAATTTCACCGGCTTTGTTTATTTTTACATTAAAATAAGGACCACTTCTGATAAAATAAAGTTACCATACAAAATCTTATCGGAAAGAAGGGTCCTTATGTTTAAAGATTATAACATGAATCAAGTGGTTTTGCCTTTAGATTTAGAAATAAAATTACAAGAAAATGATATTGCCTTCGCCGTTCACC